>JAAYZZ010000181.1 GCA_012514595.1 Elusimicrobiota bacterium | reverse complement strand
CCGAGGTTTTCTGCAAGGTCTGCGGTGGGCATTTGGGTCATGTCTTCGAGGATGGTCCGGCCCCAACAGGAGAGCGTTTCTGCATCAATTCCGCAGCATTACATTTCGAGCCTCGCAGATAATTTTCAAGCCCATCGCTAACCATATAAAAGACAGTTAGTTAGAAGAAATAGAAGCGTTTTCCCAAATACTTCTATAAGGCATTGTTATTGATTGTTTTATGTTAAATACTTATGCAAGGTGGGTTTGTAATATTTTAAACGATGGGTAGGCTGATGAGAAAGATCCTGTGTCTATTTCTGGCTGTCCTTTTGGCCCTGACAGGAACCCCTGTTCAGGCCGGGGGACTTGTCCTGCCTGCGCCGGGAGAGATGGTCCCGTTTTCTCAAGCCTATCAGGCCCCGAGTCTTGTCGGGATCAAGGTGTATCCGAAGGAGCCGTTCCGGTTCGATTTTATCGTTGATAAGGGAAATGAGGGGAAGTCCTTAGGTCGCAGGCAGAAGGTGGTAGGGGATGGACGGGATCCTTCCGGGAATTATGATGATAATGCGACTGCCTACGACCTGTCACTTAAGGCCGATCTCCTGTCCGAATCGACCAAGTTGATTAAATATTTCCTCGCCGCCCTCACAATCCCCGAACAAGACCTCTGGGTCAACTTGTCTCCCGAGGAAAAGGACCGCATCATTCCCGAGGCCTTCGGGAAGACCGAGATGGGGCGCGACCTCCTCGCCCAGGATTATCTTCTCAAGCAGATCACCTCATCCGCATTGAACCCCGATGAGGCCTTGGGGCGTCGTTTTTGGGATCAGGTGTATCGTGATGCGCAGGAACGTTTCGGCACAACGGATATCCCGTTCGATACCCGTCATCGCGTCTGGATCGTGCCGGACACCGCCGAGGTCTTCGAGAAGGCCGACGTGAATGCGGCGATGATCCTCAAGACGCATCTCAAGGTCATGGTGGAGGAGGATTATCTGGCAAAGAAAGACACAGGACACCTGACACAAGACACACGAGAGGCATCTGCGGGTGGAGCGCTCGGGTGTCAGGCGTCGGGTATCGGGTGTCCTGCTTCTGAACTTTCCAATCAGGTCTTACGTGAGGTGATCATTCCGGCCCTCGAGAAAGAGGTCAACGAAGGGGAGAACTTTGCGACCCTGCGCCAGGTGTACCGGGCGTTTGTCCTGGCTGCGTGGTTGAAAGGGAAGGTCGCGGGAAGAGCACTGGGTGATGTTTTTGTGGATCAGCGGAAGGTGGGGGGGCTAGAAGGGACGTCACGCGTGTCCAGTCCCCAACAGATCTGGCAGCTTTATGTCGAAGCCTTTCAAGAGGGTGTCTTCAACTATATCCGCGAGGAGACGGATGCCGCGACGGGCGAGGTTCTGCCCCGGAAATATTTCTCCGGAGGCGTTGTCCTTGACGGATCGATGACGGTCACGACGGACGCCGCGGCCCTTTCTTTGGTGCGTCCCTCCGGGCTTGTCCTGATGCCTGTTGCGGTGACGCCTTCCGAGGTCCTCCCGTCAATCGCTCAGGGGGCCACCCATCTCCTGGCGCCCCTCGATGAACGGGCTCCCGAATTCCGATCCCTTCAGGAAGAAGAGATCCTTGCCCGGGCCGAGGGGGAGCGCGCGGTTGTTTTGTACAGCGGGGATCTCATGGAGAGGCTGCATCCCGAGGACCAGGAGAGGGTCCGGGATTTCTTGCGAACCGAACAGATCGCGGTTGCGGACAAGAGGACCCAGACGATCCCTCTTCTTCATCCTGTTGAGGTGGAATGGAACCGGCGCCAGTTGTGGTTGCGAGAGGTCTCTGCCAAAGGTGTTGCCTTTGATTCCCGTCGGCCTCTGAAGATGTATCAAGGGCCCGGATACTATCCTTCTCCGCTCTTGGCGAGGCGTGATGGTTCGGTGGAGCGGGTGCAGGGAGTGTCGATCTTCGAGGGCGGGATGGCCTGGTCCTTTGCCTTGAGGGAGTTCCTTTTTTCAGGGCGGCTTTTGAACGCGCCCGAATTCTCATCCGCAGGGATCATGACCCGGTTCCCGCTTGGCGTCGGGAAATTTTCGGGCATCTCCTATCATGACGGACAGGAGCGTGTCGAGGCCGGTTTTGTCCTCTATGCGGGGATGAGTTTTCAGAAGGCCCGGGAGACGGTGGGGATGGGGTTCTTGGGGAAGGCGGCCCAGGCCGGAGAGGTGCTTCGAACATTTCATGAACAGGGGATCGTTCACGACCGTTTTCACCCCGGGAATTATCTGTTGCTCCCGAATGTCTCGGTCACTTACGACTTCGAGGATGTGGCCGGGATCCGTCACGACTTCGCATCCCCCGAGCAGTTCTTTGCCCAGGTCTTCATTGGCCTGGCCTATGCCGCGGAGAAGGCAGGGCGGACCCCCGACGGGATCGGATTCCCTGTGCTGATGGAAGATTTCCTGAAAGGGTATTTCGGCGAAGAGGATTACGAGAGGCTGCGGGCGGGCCAGCCGCTTTTCCCCAGGCTCAAGGACCTTGTGGAGCCTTCGGATGTCCCGCTCCTGAGCAAGGCCGACCCTTTGGTCGGTTGGATGAAAGAGCATCTGGGGTCTGTGTTGGAGGCGAACGGGTCGTGGGGCGCAGATGGTGCCCAGGACAACGGGGGATTGCTGGAACGGTTGAGGTCCGCGCGGAAGAAGTGGCTCCCGACGGGGAAAGAAAAGGCCGCACAGGCGCTTGATATCGCCGGGCATTTCCGTTCCATGTCCCTCTCGAGAGAGGGTCGGCGCACAGAAAGTTTTGCGCTCCCCTTCGGTCGCATTGATCGGGCCTTGCGGTTTACTGCGGAATATCATCTTCAAACGACGGGGATCGCTCTCAGGCTTCATGTGACCGTTGGGGAACGATCGCGTCCCAAGGAGGTCATGAGGTTCTTTTACGATGAGAATGGGGTGTTGACGCTGGAGAGTGTTTTTCTGGAAGATTTTCAAGGTCAGGGGATCTTTAAGCAGGTCATGGCGCTCTTGGGCCGGCATGCTCAAGTTCGGCATCAAAAGGTGGAGAACAAAGAGACCCTTCGGGTTCTTGATGCCACGGCCAAGGGGGGCGAGCAGGCAAGGCTGGCCCATTCTCTTCTTGCGGTGACGAAGATGGGCCGCGGATTTCTCCCCGGATATATGATCTTCTGGGATCCGCAGCAGAAAGAAATGGCCGGGTACCGGCTTTCCGACCCTTTGGGGACCCGCGTGGCCGGCCGGGTGGACGAATGGCTGGGCCAGAGTTTCTTGGCCGAGAAGGCCTATTGGCAGGGCCCGGATATCAATGTCAGTTTCGATGAAAGACAGAGATGGCGCGGGCGTTTGCCTGTACGGAGGATCCGGAGTTTGGTCGCCGAGGCGGATCGTCTGCAAGCTGAGGTCATTTCTGTCCGCGAGCATTGGGATTCTGTCCGTCGGGGACTTCGCAGAGCCCCGAGCGGGACGGCCCTCAATATGCGACTTCATGCCGAGAACATGCATTTGTTCTCAAGAACGATCCTCGAGGGACTGGAGCGCCAGAAGGAGCGCCTGACCGTCCTGGCTTCATTTGCGGATGCGGCAGAATCTGTTCTGGATCAACAGGGTTCTTTTGGCCGCGTTCCGTCTTTCGGTCTTCCTCAGCAGCTTCACCTGCTCATGGGTCTTCGCAGGCGTGATATGGATCAGCTTATTTCTTCCGAGACGGATCTCGACTGGCAGGAATATGTCCCTCATGGCATTGTCGGGGAAGATGAGGAAGATCGTTCCGTGACATTCTCGAATGATCTTTTCGGAGGGGGGAACTATTTTCAGATCTTTCCTTATATGCTCGAAATGCTTAACTGGGCGTTGAAAGGTCAGCCGCCTTTCCATCCCCGGACGGCCCTTGTTGGCGGGTTCGGTTATGCCTGGCAGGAGCCTGTTTTCCTTCGGGCATTCGGCGTTCAAAAGGTTTTTGGTGTGGAGATGTATCGAAGGAGGGTTGCCTGGGTCGCCAAGGCGCTGGCCCTGTTAAAACGGAGTATTCCCGAGGCCGCGGATGTTCTGTCCAATATCGAGCTGATTCCCGAGAGTTTTACGAGTCCCGCGATGCTTGATCATCTGGGGCCGGCCAGTCAGGACCTGATCGTCCTCAATAATGTGACGATCGGTCCGTATGACTTGAAGGAGAGACATGCCGAGATCCTTTTTCTCCTTTTGGCCCCCGGGGGGGTCATGATCCTGAATGGAGGCGTGGACCAGGACTTCATTGATTATTTCAAGGGGAAAGGGACGATTATCTCCGGAGGGCGTGGGTCGGGCCTGACATTCCGAAAGGTGGATCCGGCATTCGCCGAGGGGGTCTCCACAAGTCCTGTGGAAACGACCGATCCTTCTGAAGCGATGCGGAGTTCCGTGGAGGAGCTCGAGGCGGCCATGAAGCAGCCGGAGGAGATCCTCGAGCGTCTGGCGACCTATCGACGGGAAAGCTTGGCGAGATCCGGGGTTCCCGTCGGGACAGGGGCCGATGTCACGCCCGGGAGGCTCCCGGGGGTCGATGCGGCTGAAATGCAGGAGTATCAGGAGGTCTTTCCCGATCCACGGTTCTCGCCTCTTGATCCTGAAAACTTCCGTTATTATCGCGCGATCCGGGAGGCGGTCAACCCTCATGCCGATCCCTGGAGGGTGGTTTACGGCGGATCGGGGGTCGATCTGGTGAATGTGCTGATGGCCACCATGGCCCGGGAGGTCGTGATGGTCGATGATCATACGGACATTGATCCGGATCTTTTGCCGATCTTCCTGGAGCGTTTGAAGGAGCTCTCGAAGCCCGACGCCGAGTTCCTTCCGACGGAGCGGCAGTATCTCGATCTCAAATATGCCTATGGATTCGCCCATGCTGATACCATTGACGAGGAAGGCTTGATCCTGGAACTGAGGGCCCAGGGAGTGCGGTACGAGGATGTGTCTGTCGGGAAAGAAAAGGGAACGGCGGTCCTCCGGTTCAAAAAGACCTGGCCCACGATCGGAGAGCGGGAACATGTGATCTATTTTGTGCGGAGCAGGATCACGTCTCCCGAGAGCTATGCCCCCTTCCTTCGGAATGTCTTTGAGGAGGGCTTTGATGCCTATTTTCAGAATGCGGGGATGAAGATCCCGGCCCACTATCCGCGGTTCATTGACGAGGTCGCTGAGGGACTTTTGCGCAAGCCCTCCGGCGGGCGGGTCCTGATCACGGACGATTACATCGGCGATATGAACCAATGGCATGAGGTGTATCCTCTCGAGGAGGCCCTGGAGGGATATTATTTGAGTGAGGTTGCCTTGCCTCCGGATATTGCCAAATGGGTCGAGGAAAAATTCGCGAGGCGCAAGAACCGTGGGTATGGATGGGAAAAGAGCATTCTTCGGCTTGAGGCAACGGGAGGCGGCGATGCCGCCGAGGCCCAGGATTGGGAGAGAGAAGCCGATATTGTCCGTCGATCCCGCGTCCGAGGGAAGGCGTCTTTCTCCCGCGAGGACATTGAGACCGCGATCGGGGAGATCTCCTGGCACAGGCCGCTCTGGCTGAGGGCTTCGGATCGGGAGCGATTCCTTGAGGGGATGCTGCGGGTGATGGAGGCCTTGTCCCTTGCGGATCTCGACCTTCAGGAGGCTGGTCAGGTTCGTTTATGGCACCGGATCAAGAATGCCGAGTCCCGGCCTTTTGTGACAGAAGAGATGATCCGCGAGAGACAGAAGGGGTATGACTGGCGCCGGGCGAGCGTCTATTCGAACGGAAAAAGCCTGTGGACGTGGACGAAGTATCCGGGACAGGGGACCGTCTTTGAGGTCACGGGAGAAGGGCGGTTCTTGGCTTATGATGAGTATGTCCGGATGCAGGAGGCCGTGCGTAATGCTTACGACGGCCTTGATCTGGACGCGGTCTTGGATCATCTGCGGCCCGTGCCCCGGGTCTTGCAGGCGGTCCCGGCGGATCCGGGGCGCGTGGCTGGATATATCTTTGACCTGGCGGCATATCTGCTGGGGGTGGACCTTGTCGAGGAGGCTCCGGGGGGGAATATCGTGCTCATCAAGAATCCGGCAGCGGTCCAAGGATCGTGGCGGCGGGCCTCTCCGGGGTCGGATGCTGCGCAGACCGTGAGTCAGGAGCATCTTCGTCGGACGCTGCATGAGCTCAAGAATGTCTTGCAGGTCGGGGGCGGAGTTCTTCAGTTATTATCCACGGAGGGTGGCGGCGACCTTGAAGGGATTTTGCACGAGTTCGATGATATTCAGATGCGGTTAAAGAAGGCTTCAAGTGGCACGATATCGGAGGATATAGGCGGAATGATCGTGCAGACCTTTGATGAGTTGGATGCCCTGGTCAGGCGGGCCGAACAGATCCCGGAATTGTTCTCTGATGAATATGTGTCTTTGTGGCAGTGGACTGTCGACAGGATCGAGATGCTGAAGAGTATCTTCGCAGATCCGGAATATTTTATGGACGTCACGCTGATGGACACGGATCTGAAAGAGGTCATCGAAGATTCCCTGGCCTTTTCCCATTGGCCGAATCTGAAGGTCGTCAATCTAGTCCCGTCGGGGACCATGGTCCCCGTTGACGTTGTCCGGTTCGAGCATGTGTTGTTCAAT
>JAAYZZ010000180.1 GCA_012514595.1 Elusimicrobiota bacterium | reverse complement strand
GGTCCCGTGGATCCCGTACCCTTCAATATCAAATCCCATCCAGCGCGTCCCCAGGACGTTCTCGGGGCTCTCGGGCGGGATGACGGCCCCGGTCCGGAACCAGACCGGGTTCTCCAGCCGCGTCACGATCTTGAACGTTCCCACGGGAGTGGAATTCCCGATCCCTGTGGAGACCGAATAGACCTTACAGACCTCGCCGTTGTTCTTGAGCATCAGCGTATTGCGGGACTTATCGACAAGGACCGTGAACTTTCCTGTCCAGATCCGAAGCTTCTGCCCCACCCGGATGACATCCCCTTTGAGATTATTGCTCGCGCGGATGAGGTCCATGGTCACGTTGTATCTCTTGGAGATCTTGCCCAGGGTGTCTCCGGGAACGACCTCATGCTGAACAGTCTCAAGCGTCACGGCATTCGAAAAAAGAATGCGCATGTTCAGATCATAGCTGGCCTGGCGGGTCTTCTCGATATCGCGATGGTCCGGATACTGATCGAGGACATCCTTGTAAAGTTTCGCCGCCTCGGCCCACTGTCCCTCCTGGACCAGGGCCTCGGCCTGCGCGACCTGCTGATCGGCGGGAGAATTCCCGACGGACTTCCCGTTCCCGACACCCAGACCGCATCCGCTCACCATCAGGACCAATAAAAGGATCGCTCCCCCCAGAACCGTCTTTCTCACCGCGCCCTCCTTATGTCTTGTCAATAGAACAGGATGGCCAACCCGAATCCCAGAAGGGACCCGACCAGGACCTGAACAGGTGTATGCCCGACGAACTCGCGGATCTGCTTCATCTCGATCCGTTTATGCCAACACATGTCGTCAATGACTTTGTTGAGGATCTCCGCCTGTTCCCCCGTTGACCGGCGCACCCCCTGGGCATCGAACATCGTGACCATCGCGAAGATAGCGGCCAGGGCGAACAGCCCGGAATCAAATCCCCTCTCCAGCCCGCAAGAGGTGGCCAGGGCGGCAACCCCGGCCGCATGACTGGAGGGCATCCCGCCGGTCCCCAGAAAGAACCGGAAACTGAACCGCCGGCCCCTCAACAAATAGATCAGGATCTTCAAGGCCTGGGCAATGACCCAGACCAGGATCGTCACAACAAAGATCTTATTGTGGCTGATCTGAACAAACGCCAAATGGAGATCGAATTCCGACATAATTCAGGATTAATCCTTATATTTGTGTTGATATTATATGAACCATCGCCAAAACAGCAAGCCTTTCTTATGGGCCCCAAACACACGCCCGCACCCCCACCCCCCCATGTTTGACTATACATCAAACATATGTTATCTTCTCTTTTAGTCCGACCGCCCCCCTTTCTCATCAACCTAAAAGGGGGCCCTATGCTTGCCAAGGTCTTTGGATACGGATTAAACGGTCTGGACACCTTCCCGGTCACGATCGAAGTTGATGTGGGCCGAGGCCTTCCGTCCATGGCCATCGTAGGCCTTCCCGACAACGCGATCAAGGAGAGCAGGGAACGCGTCCGTTCGGCCATCCGCAATGCGGGCCTGGACTTTCCCCTGGGGCGGATCACCGTGAACCTGGCGCCGGCCGATATCCGCAAGGAGGGGCCCTCCTTCGACCTCGCCATCGCGCTCGGGATCCTGGCCGCTGGCGAGCTCATCCCTGCCGGCCCCATCCGCCGCTACCTCCCGATCGGAGAGCTCTCGCTCGGAGGCGAGATCCGGCCTGTCCCGGGATGTCTCTCCATTGCGCTCGTCGCGGACAAGGACGAATTTGACGGGATCCTCCTTCCGCATGGGAATGCGGCCGAAGCCGCCCTCGCCGAGAGCCTCCCGATCTTTCCGTTCCGTCACCTGAGGGAGGTGATCGCTTTCCTTCAGTCACCCGATGGGAAATCCCCATTCAAAACGCCACCCTCCTCGAAAATCTTGATCCCTCATCCCTCTGTCGACTTCTCGGATGTGAAGGCCCAGGCCCACGCCAAGCGGGGCCTTGAGATCGCAGCGGCCGGCGGGCACAACATCCTTCTCATCGGTCCTCCCGGGAGCGGAAAGACCATGCTCGCCCGACGGTTCCCCACGATCCTTCCCCCGCTCCTGCGCGAAGAGGCGCTCGATGTGACACGGATCGCCTCGGCGGCCGGGTTCCTTCCCCCGGCAGGCCGCCTGATCGAAGAGCGACCTTTCCGATCCCCCCATCACACGGCCTCCCACATTGCCCTTGTGGGCGGAGGGACAGATCCGCGGCCGGGCGAGGTCACGCTCGCCCATCACGGGGTCCTCTTTCTCGACGAGTTCCCCGAGTTCTCCCGCCAGGCGCTCGAAGGCCTCCGCCAGCCCCTCGAAGATGGATTCGTGACCGTGGCCCGGGCGCTGCGCACACTCAAATTCCCGGCGCAATTCTCCCTCCTCGCCGCGATGAACCCCTGCCCGTGCGGACACCGGGGCGACCGGCAAAAACCATGCCGCTGTCCCTCAGGCGCTGTGGGGAAATATCTGGCCCGCGTCTCCGGCCCTCTCCTGGACCGGATCGATCTTCATATCGAGGCCACCTCACTGAGGACCCAGGAGCTCCGGGACCTTCCTGCCGGCGAACCATCCTCCGTGATCCGGGAACGTGTCACCACTGCGCGGAAGAAACAGGCCCTGCGGTTCCGCGGGACCTTTTGTCATGCCAACGCCCAGATGCCCTCATCGATGGTGCGTCTGCACTGCGCGCTGGACAACACCTCGGAACATCTCTTGCGGGAGGCGATCGAGACCCTGGGACTTTCCGCGCGGGCGCACGACAAGATCCTCAAGGTCGCCCGAACGATCAGCGACCTGGCGGGAAACGAAAGGATAAGACCAGAACATCTGGCTGAGGCGATCAGCTATCGATGTCTGGACAAAATGAATACCTAAAGCAAAGGAACGGTCATGCCAAAAAGGGCGGAAATTATGATCACAGAACGGATCGAAGAGCTGATATTTGTCATCCGAGGGAAGAAGGTCATGATGGACAGGGACCTGGCAGAACTATACCAGGTCCCGACCTATCGGTTAAATGAACAGGTAAAACGAAACCTGAAACGCTTTCCAGAAGACTTCATGTTTCCAGTCACCCGGCGGGAATTAAAAGAACTCATCGCAAATTGCGATAGGTTCGCTCAGCTCAAACATTCTTCAAGCCTCCCGTACTCATTCACCGAACAAGGTGTCGCCATGCTCTCCAGTGTTCTGAACAGCGAACGAGCAGTCGCGGTGAACATCCACATCATGCGGGTCTTCACACGAATGAGAGAGCTCATGCTCCAGCACCGCGACCTAGAAAAACGAATCAACGAACTGGAAAAGAAATACGACCGAAAATTCAGAAACATCTTCGAGGCGATCCGAAAGCTACTCGAGCCACCACATCCCCCACCGAAGAACAAAGGTCCAATGGGCTTCTTTGTTCCCTCCAAGGAGTCTGAAATAAAGACCGGTAGCCGAATAAAAAAGAGGGCCTCCGAAAGAAAGGAGGCCCCCTTAAGTCTCGACCCGCGAACCGACCGGCCGCGATCAAAACAGCGTATAGATAAAAGGCGCGACGGATGAGGTCTGCGCAAAAATAATAAGAACGCTCAAAAGGACCAGGATGATGATGATCGGCGCGAGCCAAAATCTCTTGCGGGTCTTAAGAAAATCCCAGAACTCCTGAATGATCGACATCCTTGGCATACGGATCCTTTCTGATCAAAACTGTTTCGTGTAACGGTCCCGATCGATCGGTGTGACGGGCCTCTGGTGCCAGTAGGACGCGGCCGCACGATCGATCCTGCGATCCAGATGATCCTTGCGCAGAATGCGCAGCAGGATCCCGACGGGGGCAAAGACCGCATAGAACACAAGACCCAGGATCACGGTCGAGACGACCGTACCGATCATATGCGCGACCCTCATCCATCCCCGGTAGCCGGGCTTGAGAGCCTCCCAGTTCACAAAGGTCACACCGATAAAAATGATCGCGCACACGGCCTGCACCATCTGCGGCAGGTCCCAGCCATGCCTCATCGTCCCGCCGATACAAAAGATCAGGGCAATGATCCCCAATCCGTAACCGAACACCAGAAGATCTTTCTTCGTCTTGTCCATATCAGTCCAGGATCTGCGAGATCTGGTCCTTCTTGTATCTGTCCCGGTCCGGCTGCGCCTGCTTGTCGAGGACAAAGCGGTTCAGGACCAGATAATCCATATTTGTGCACATGAAACAGCGGTACGCATCCTCGAGCGTGCAAACGATCGGCTCGCCGCGGATATTGAACGAGGTGTTAATGATGACCGGGCACCCGGTCTTTTCCTCAAAGGCCTTGATCGTTTGATGATAGAAGCCGTTGCGCTCAGGGCTCACCGTCTGGACCCGGGCCGAATAATCCACGTGCGTGATGGCCGGCACCGTCGAGCGCTTGACCTTGAGACGCGAAAGCCCCTCGAGGCCATTGTTGCGCGACGCTGGATCGATCTGTTTCTCCTGTACAGGCCCGACCATCAGCATGTAGGGGCTCGCATACGGCAGGTCCACGAAATCCCGGGCGCGCTCCTCGAGCATGCTGGGGGCGAAAGGCCTGAACGATTCGCGGAACTTGATCCGCACGTTCATCTCCTCCTGCATCTTGATCGAACGCGCATCCCCGATGATACTGCGTGAACCCAGCGCCCGGGGCCCGAACTCCATCCGGCCCTGGACATACCCGATGACCTTTTCGGAAGCGATCAGCTCCGCGACACGGGCGTGGATGCGATCCCCGTCGCACTTCTCGAAAGGAACACCCTTCGCCTTGAGAAAGGCCTCGATCTCCTCATCCGAATACCCGGGCCCCAGATAGGACCCCTTCTGCCTGTCTGAAACACCGTCCGCCGTGCGGGGCTTGTCGAGATAGTGATGCCAGGCCACGAGTGCAGCACCCAAGGCCCCGCCCGCGTCCCCTGCCGCGGGCTGGATCCAGATCCTCTCAAAGATCCCCTCGCGCGCGATCTTGCCGTTCCCGACGCAGTTGAGGGCCACGCCCCCCGCGAGACACAGGTTCCTTTTTCCTGTCACCTGCCGCACGTGACGCGCGGTCTTGATCATGATCTCTTCTGTCACCACCTGAATGGACCGGGCGAGATCCATGTCCATCTGGGACAGCGCGGTCTCGGGGCGGCGGGGTCCGCGGCCAAAAAGATGATGGAACTTTCCGCTCGTCATCGTCAGCCCGGTGCAATAATTAAAATACGTCAGGTCCAGACGAAAAGACCCGTCGGGCTTGATATCGACGATCTTCTCCCGGATCAGATCCGCGTACTTGGGCTCGCCATAGGGGGCCAGTCCCATCAGCTTGTACTCACCGGAATTGACACGGAACCCGCAGTAATACGTGAACGCGGAATAGAGAAGACCCAGGGAATGCGGAAAGCGGATCTCCCCCAGGAGCGAAATACGGTTCCCTTCCCCGACGCCGTAACTCGAGGTCGTCCACTCTCCGACACCGTCCATGGTCAGGATCGCGGCGTCCGGAAATGGCGAGGGAAAGAATGCCGAGGCCGCGTGCGATTCGTGATGTTCGGGAAAAAGCAGCTCTCCCTCAAACCCCTGCAATTCATCCAGGATCAGGTCCTTGAGAAAGATCTTTTCCTTGAGCCAGACGGGCATGGCCTTGAGGAACGACACCAGACCCCAGGGCGCATAATTGAGATAGGTCAAAAGAAGGCGCTCGAGCTTGAGAAAAGGCTTCTCGTAGAACGCGACGATCGCCACATCCTTGAGCGAGATCCCGGCTTCTTTGAGGCAATACGCCACCGCGTTCCTCGGAAAGGCCGCATCGTGCTTCCTGCGAGTAAAACGCTCCTCCTGGGCGGCCGCGAGGATCTCGCCGTCCTTAAGAAGGGCCGCGGCACTATCGTGATAGTAGGCGGAGATCCCGAGAATATAGACTGGACGATCGGATGACATGTTTAGGCAAAGGCAATATTAATGATATCGTGTCGGCCGACGACGCCGACCAGTTTCTCTCCGTCGAAGACGGGGATCGTGACCGCGCTCTTTTTGTGCATCAGGGCCACCGCCTTGGCCGCATTGTCCGTAACCTGGAGAGAATCTATCTCCCCATGAAGGAAGGCCGAGACGGGACCACTCCCGACCTGTTTGAGAATCTGCATCTTTTGATGACCGCTGGAGAGCACCTCTTCCATGATCTCCAGAAGATCGCTCGTTGTGAAGACGCCCACAAGCTTTTCCTGATCATCCGGTGACACGACAAGGATCCCGTTGATCCGGTAACGCAGGAGAAGATGCGCGACCCCCGCGACCGGCGCATCGGCCTTGACCTTGATCGGGTGATCGTTCATGATATCGCTGACCGGAAGATTGAGCATGGCCCCCCCCTTGAAAACGTCCGCATTATAACAAAAAAACATTTTTGCGAAGCATTTCTATATCAATTATACTTATTCATAGAAAGGATGCTTCTGATGCGGCCCAAACCCTTGGACAATCCATGCTGGAATATGGACTGGTCCTCACCATCATCACGCTGGCGATCATGACCGGAGGGCCCTATCTCATCGGTTCCGTCAAAGCCCATTTTACGCTCATCGACAGAAGCTTCGATGATTCAGG
>JAAYZZ010000179.1 GCA_012514595.1 Elusimicrobiota bacterium | reverse complement strand
CGATCCGGGACGCACTGGACAATGACGCGAGCGTGATGGTGGTGAAGGAACGCGAATACGTTCCGGCCCTTTCGAACCTGAAACGACCGCCGGATCTTGTTGTGTGCGACTCGCAGGTCGTGATGAAAATGGTGGCGGACACGCCTCCGTCGGTGAGGTGCACGACATTTTCGATCCTTTTGGCGCGGTTCAAGGGAGATCTGGTGACGCTCGCCCGCGGAGCGGCCCGGATCGAGGCGCTCAGACCGGGGGGCCGCGTTCTGATCGCCGAGAGCTGTTCTCATCATGCCGCCGAGGATGATATCGGCCGGGTCAAGATCCCGCGCTGGCTGCGTCAATTTGTGGGAGGGGATCTGGATGTGACGGTCTCATCGGGCCGGGATTATCCGAAGGACCTGTCCGGGTTCGATCTTGTTGTTCATTGCGGGGCGTGCATGCTGACCCGGGGCGAGATGCTCTGGCGTCAGGAACAGGCCCGTGTGGCGGGGGTCCCGGTCACCAATTACGGGCTTGCGATCTCCGTGACCCAGGGGGTGATCCGTCGTGTCCTGTCACCTTTCCCGGCGGCACTAGAGGCGTATCTGGAAGAAAGTAAGAGATAAGGGGCTTGTCCCCGAGGAGGAGCCATCATGATATCGACCGCAACATCGAACAGCCGTTGGCGCGAGGAGCGCATCCGGGAGGATGAGATCCTGCGCTACATTCCCGGCGGGAGGGATTTTATCGACGGGGCGGACATCCCTGGCCTTTTGTCCCGGGAGACAAAGGCCCCTGACCGGGCCGAGGTCCGGGAGATCCTGGCCAAGTCGCTGTCGGTCAAGGACCTGACGCTCGAGGAGACGGCGCGTCTGATCCGGGTGACGGACCCCGCGCTTTTGGAGGAGATGCGCGCCGCAGCGCTCCAGGTGAAGCTCAAGGTCTATGACAACCGCATCGTGACATTTGCGCCGTTCTATCTGGGGAACTATTGCGTGAACCGCTGCGCGTACTGCGGATTCAACGAGGATAACGTGGGCGCGAAGAGAAAGGTCCTCAATGAGGAGGAGATCCGCCGGGAGGTCGCGGTCCTGGCCGGTGAGATCGGACACAAGCGCTTGATCGTGGTCTACGGCGAGCACCCCAGGAACGATGTGGATTACATTGCCAAGAGCCTTGAGACGATCTATTCGGTGCGGGTCAAGACCCGTAACGGCTTTGGCTCCATCCGCCGGGTGAATGTGAACGCGCCCCCTTTCTCGGTCGGGGACCTAAAAAAGATCGGCGATGTGGGGCTGGGGACCTATCAGGTCTTCCAGGAGACCTATCACAAGGAGACCTACGCCCGGATGCATCCCAAGACCACGATCAAGGGGCACTATCCCTGGCGTCTCACGGCCATGCACCGTGCCATGGAGGCGGGGATCGACGATGTGGGGATCGGCGCTCTTTTTGGTCTCTATGATTGGCGGTATGAACTTCTGGCGCTTGTGGCGCATACTCAGGAACTCGAGAAACGGATGGGGGTGGGAGCGCACACGATCTCTTTTCCGCGGCTGGTCCCTGCGCTCAATTCCATGATCGGGCCGGATTGGCCGTATCTGGTGGGTGATGAGGAGTTCAAACGGATCATGATGATCATCCGTCTGGCAGTTCCTTACACGGGCATGATCATCACGGCGCGCGAGAAGGCCTCGATCCGCGACGAGGCCGTTCATCTGGGCGTGACCCAGATGGATGCCTCTTCCCGCATCGCGATCGGCGGCTATTCGGATTGTGTGACCGAGCAGGACAAGGTGAAGCAGCAGTTCATCCTCGGGGATACGCGGTCCCTGGATGAACTGATCCGCGACATGGCCTCCCGGGGATTCATCACCTCCTTCTGCACCGCCGGGTATCGCTGCGGCCGGACGGGGAAGTGCATTATGGACCTTTTGAGGAGCGGGACCGAGGGAAAGTTCTGCAAGCTGAACGCGGTCCTGACCTTCCAGGAGTGGCTGGATGATTTCGCTACTGATGAGACGCGCCGCCTCGCCCAGCCGCTGATCGACAGGGAAGTCGCCGAGATCCGTGCGAAGAATCCCCAGGTCCTGGATATCTTTACCGGGTATCTCGAGCGGATCAAGAAGGGCGAGAGGGACCTCTATCTATGACCCGGGATGAGATCATCAAAGGGCTGACCGTTCTGGATCCGTCGGAACTCTTTGCCGAAGCCGACCGTGTTCGCCGGGAGTGTGTGGGGGATGAGGTGCATTTAAGAGGCCTCGTTGAGTTCTCGAACGTCTGCGGACGGGACTGTCTTTACTGCGGACTTCGCCGGAGCAACAAAGAGATCGTGCGTTACGGAATGGACATGGCCGGGGTCTTTGAGACGGCCCGCATCGCATGCGAGATGGGTTACCGGAGCGTGGTCCTTCAGTCGGGAGAGAGCGCCCGGTATCCGACGGAGGAGATCGCGGGCCTTGTGCGTCGCATCAAGAAAGACCTCGGGCTTGCCGTGACCCTGTCCTTGGGTGAGAGGTCGCGGGAGACCTACGCGGCCTGGCGTGAGGCGGGCGCGGACCGCTATCTTTTGCGATTCGAGACCTCTTCGCGCGAGATCTTCCAGCGGCTTAAGCCGGATTCATCCTACGACGAGAGGATGCAGTGTCTGCGCTCGCTGCGCGAACTGGATTTCCAGGTCGGCTCCGGGATCATGGTGGGCCTCCCTTCTCAGACCCCGGAGATCATTGCGGATGATATTCTGCTGATGAAGGATCTGGACCTGGATATGATCGGGATCGGTCCTTTTATCCCCAATCCCGACACGCCTCTCGCCGGGGAGAAGGGCGGATGTCTGGACCTGACGCTCCGGACGCTGGCACTCATCCGGATCGTGACCCGCAACGCGCACATCCCGGCCACGACCGCCATGGGCTCGATCGATCCGCAGGGACGTCAGAAGGCGCTCCGCTGCGGGGCCAATGTCCTCATGCCCAACGTCACTCCGACGCAGTATCGGGAGCATTACCAGCTGTATCCGGGAAAGATCTGTATCAAGGACCGTCCCGGGGACTGCATGCTCTGCATCACGGGGATGGTCGCCTCTCTCGGCCGCACCGTAGCCCAAGGTCCGGGACACAGCCTCAAGCGGCCGGTCTCTGGGGCCGTGTAAAGACCGGGTTCTTTTTCCGACCAAATAGCATGAAACGCCTGGGGTCTATTTTTTTGATCACCCTTTTCGTGACAGGAGGCTTCGCTATGGCCGATGAGAACCGCCCGCGTCCTGTGCTCAAGGACGCTTCGTGTCCTCTTTCGAAGACAGATGCCGAGTGTAAAAAGGTTCTTTCCCTGGAACAGTACAGGGTCCTGCGGGAAAAGGGGACCGAACATCCTTTTAGCGGTCTCTATCATGACCGGCACGAGCCGGGCGTTTACCGTTGTGCCGCTTGCGGGTCCCCTCTCTTCATGTCGGATGACAAATTCGATTCCGGGACCGGATGGCCCAGCTTTGTCCGCCCTGCGGCGGACAACAATGTCGGTTTTCGTGAAGACCTCTCCTATGGCATGGTCCGTACCGAGGTCTTCTGCAAGGTCTGCGGCGGGCATCTGGGGCATGTCTTCGAGGATGGTCGGGCCCCCACAGGGGAACGTTTCTGCATCAATTCTGCCGCATTACGGTTCGATCCTCGTCAATAGCCCGCGCTATTCTTCCTCAACCGTATAAAAGATAACAAGTTAGAGATAGTAGAAGCGTTTTCTCAAATACCTCCACACGCTCTTGTTATTTCTTTGTTTATATT
>JAAYZZ010000019.1 GCA_012514595.1 Elusimicrobiota bacterium | reverse complement strand
CGATCCGCATGTGAAGGGTCTGCCGCTCAAACTCGTCTACGGGGATCTCAATGATGCGAGTTCGACAAGCCGGATCATCCGTGAGGTCCAGCCGGACGAGGTCTATAACCTCGGGGCCCAGAGCCATGTGCGGGTGAGCTTTGATGTCCCCGAATACACGGGGGAGATCACGGGGATGGGAACGACCCGTCTCCTGGAGGCCCTGCGCGAGACGGGCTGCAAGGCGAAATTCTATCAGGCCTCGAGCTCCGAGATGTTCGGAAAGGTCCAGGAGGTCCCTCAGAAGGAGACGACACCTTTCTATCCGCGCAGTCCCTATGGCGCGGCCAAGGTCTATTCCTACTGGATGACGGTCAATTACCGCGAGGCGTACAAGATGTTCGCCTGTAACGGCATCCTCTTCAATCACGAGTCTCCCCGCCGGGGCGAGACCTTTGTGACGCGCAAGATCACCATGGCGCTCGCTCGGATCAGGCATGGTCTTCAGGACAAGCTTTATCTCGGGAATCTCGACGCCAAACGCGACTGGGGCTTTGCCGGCGACTATGTCGAGGCCATGTGGCTCATGCTGCAGCAGCCGAAGCCGGATGATTATGTGATCGCCACCGGCGAGACCCACTCGGTCCGCGAGTTCCTCGAGGAGGCCTTCAAGTACGCAGGGCTTTCGTGGAAGAAGCATGTCGCGATCGACAAGCGGTATTTCCGTCCCACCGAGGTCGAGCTTCTTTTGGGGGATGCGACCAAGGCCCGCAAGAAACTGAAATGGAAGCCTCGGGTCAAATTCCATGACCTCGTCAAAATGATGGTCGATGCGGACATGAAGCAGGTCGAGAAGGAAGTGTACGGGCTCAAGGGAAAAAGATAGGAGCGGGGAGCATGGAGCAGAGAGCATGGCACACAACGCGCGTTGTCGTGACCGGTGGCGCGGGGTTCCTGGGCCGCGCTGTCGTGCGCGAGCTGGAGCGCCGCGGATGCCGGGATATCTTTATTCCGCGTTCGAAAGAGTATGACCTTCGCGAAAAAGACGCGATCATCCGGATGCTGAAGGACGGCCGTCCGGACCTCATGATCCATCTGGCGGCGGTCGTCGGCGGGATCGGGGCGAACCGCGAGAATCCGGGGAAGTTTTTCTACGAAAATATCATGATGGGCGTTCAGTTGATCGAACAGGCCCGTCTTTTTGGCGTCCAAAAGTTCGTGTCCGCCGGGACGATCTGCGCGTACCCGAAGTTCACTCCGGTTCCCTTCAGGGAGGAGGATCTGTGGATCGGATATCCCGAGGAGACGAATGCCCCCTACGGGCTCGCCAAGAAAATGCTTCTGGTGCAGTCACAGGCGTACCGCGAGCAGTACGGATTCAACGGGATCTTCCTTCTCCCGGTCAATCTCTATGGGCCCGGCGACAATTTCGATCCTTCCTCCTCGCATGTGATCCCGGCCCTCATCAAAAAGTGCGTGGATGCCAAACGCCGGGGAGATCCTTCGATCACGGTCTGGGGAACGGGGACGGCGAGCCGCGAATTCCTTTATGTCGATGATGCGGCGCGCGGCATCGTCCTGGCGTCAGAGAAATATGACAAGTCCGACCCTGTGAACCTCGGGGCCGGGTTTGAGATCACGATCCGGGACCTTGTGGAGCTGGTCGTCGAAGAGACCGGGTTCCAGGGAGAGGTCCTTTGGGATGCCACCAAGCCCGACGGACAGCCCCGGCGGTGTCTCGACACCTCGCGGGCCGAGAAGGAGTTCGGGTTCAAGGCCGAGGTGTCGTTCCGCGAGGGGCTGAGGAGGACGGTGGAGTGGTATGAGAAGGAAGTGAAAGGTGAAGAGTGAGAGGTTAAATGTTGTGGGTGGTAGGTAGCAGGAAATTTTCATGCGCAGTCTCGACAGGCTCATATTCTTCTTTCTCTGCATGCTGGTCTTTGTGCTGCCGGCCTCCAAGGCCGGGGTCAGCATCTTTTCTGTCCTCACGATCCTGACATTCCTGATCAAAAAGGGGGCGCAGGCCGTTGTCTATCTGCGGTCCTCTCCTCGTCCCGCCTGGCGGTTCGATCCGCGTGCGGGGCGGCTTTTGATCGCGCTTGCGGCTGTCGTTATCATCAATCTTCTTGCTGTTGTGTGGAGCGAGCTTCCGGACCAGAGCCTCAAGGCCTTTCTCAGCAAGGTCTTGGAACATGTTTTTTTGTACCTGGCGGCGCGTGAGGTCCTGGGTTCATCGCGTCGTCTGAAGACACTGGTCGGCGTCCTCATTGTTTCTGCCGGGATCCTGTCTGTGGATGCCCTTTTTCAGTTCTTTTCCGGAACAGATATTTTCAAGGATCTTCCACTGGTCGAGGGACGGGTCACGGCTTCGTTCTCCCATGCCAATGGCCTCGGGGCCTATCTGGTGATCGCGCTGTCCGTGTTGTTCTCTTACGGTCTCTTTTTATGGGAGAAGACAGCCGTGCGCCTGCGCTTGTTCCGGTTGCTGGCCCTTCTTTTGACAGGAGGCCTGGGGGCGACTGTTCTTGTCATGACCTATTCCCGGGGCGCCTGGATCGGTTTCCTGGCCGCTGCTCTTCTTCTGGTGTTGATCCGGCGTCGTTATGCCGGGATCCTTTTTGCGCTCATGGTCTGTTTTTTTCTGGTCGGTCTTCCCTTTTTACAGGCGACAAGGAACGTTTCTCTTGTCACAGACACGGTTTCTACAGGAAAGAATGAGGCAGCGTCGGGAAGCCGGAGCCTGGCGGAGTGGTTCCGTCAGAGCGGCATGACAGGAACCGGAAGGGTCGGCTTCTGGCAGGACGCGGTCCGTATTATCAAGGACCATCCCCTGACAGGGACCGGGCTGAATACCTATACGAACACCATCCAGCGGTATTCAGACGCCTGGAAGGCCTATCCCCACAATTCCTATCTGCAGATGTCAGCGGAGATCGGGCTCCCGGGGGTCCTCGTCTTTTTCCTGTTCGTGATCTTTCATATGATGTATGCCGCCAGGGTCGTGAGGGGAGGAGGACCCGATGCCTCGATCATCGCCGGGATCATGGCGGGGATCTTCGGTTTTCTGGTCCATGCATTCTTTGATACGACCCTTTATTCTGTTCAGCATCCGGCGCTTTTTTGGATCCTCCTGGGTTCCGTGGCGGCCGCTCTCGGACAAAAAGGTCCCGGGCCTTGTAAATTGACAAAATGACCTTCCTATATATAATGACACCGACTTTTTTTCTTCCTATCCAAAGGAGATCATCATGAACAAGATGACCGTTAGAGATATGGACCTCAAGGCCAAGCGTGTTCTCATGCGCGTGGACTTTAATGTCCCGATGAAGGACGGGGTGGTGCAGGACGATACCCGTATCCGCGCCACGCTTCCGACGATCAAGTACGTGCTCGATCAGGGCGTGAAGAGCCTTGTTCTCATGTCCCACCTGGGCGATCCCAAAAAGGATATGAAGAAGGCGCAGGAAAAGGCCGCCAAGGAGGGCAAACCCTTTGATGAGAAGAAGTATCTCGAAGGGAAGCACAAGATGGCGCCTGTGGCCGCACATCTGGCCAAGCTCCTTGGAAAGGACGTGGCGCTGGCCCCGGCCTGTATGGGGCCGGAGACAGAGGCCATGGTCAAGGCGATCGGGCCCGGCGGGATCCTGATGCTTGAGAATACCCGTTTTCACAAGGAAGAGACATCCAAAGAGGCCTCCGAGCGCGAGACGCTGGCCAAGGCGCTTGCCCAGTACGGCGATGTGTATGTGAACGACGCCTTCGGGACCGCGCATCGGCCGCATGCCTCGACAGAAACAGTCGCGCATTTTCTTCCGGCGGTCGCGGGGTTCCTGATGGAAAAGGAGATCGAGTATCTCGAGGAGAAGGTGATGAAGGCGCCCGCCAAGCCGTTCGTGGCCATCATCGGCGGGGCCAAGGTCTCCTCCAAGCTCGCGGTCCTGGAGAGCCTTTTGAACAAGGTTGACCGTCTTGTGATCGCCGGCGGCATGGCCTATACCTTTCTCAAGGCCAAGGGGCTGTCCGTCGGGATCTCCCTTGTCGAGGAGGATATGATCGAGACGGCCCGAAAGATCCTGGCCAAGGCGCACGACATGAACGTGCATTTGTTCTTTCCCGTCGACCATCTGGTGACGAAGGAGTTCAATCCTGATGCCCCGTTCCGTCATGTGGCGCGCGGCGGGATCGCGGATGATGAGATGGGCATGGATATCGGGCCCCTTTCGATCGAGAAGTTCACGCACGTCCTTCGGGGTGCCAAGACGGTCGTGTGGAACGGGCCCGTGGGGGTCTTTGAGTTCCCCAAGTTCGCCAATGGGACCATGGGGGTCGCCAAGGCGGTGGCCGCGCTTCCGGATTGTGTCACGGTCATCGGCGGCGGGGATTCGGTCTCCGCGGTCAACAAGGCGGGCGTGGCGGACAAGATGTCCCATATCTCGACGGGAGGCGGGGCCTCTCTCGAGCTCCTGGAAGGCAAACAGCTCCCCGGACTTGCGGCCCTGAAGGACAAGGCCAGGACGGGCGGATGCGGGTGCGGGTGTAAATAAGAGAAAGGTTTTTTCGATGCGTAAAAAGATCATCGCCGGAAACTGGAAGATGTTCAAGACCGCTCCCGAGGCGGTGGAGCTTGTGGAAGGGCTCAAGAAAGAGCTCGCAGGGATGAACGCGGTGGATGTCGTCGTCTGCCCTCCGTTCGTTCATTTGTCCAAGGCGGTTGAGATCCTCTCGGGCAGCGGGATCGCGGTCGGCGGGCAGAACCTCTTTTGGGAAGATTCGGGTGCCTTCACGGGCGAGATCTCGGGGACGATGCTCACATCCTATGGTGTCAAGTATGTGATCATTGGGCACTCCGAGCGGAGGCAGTATTTCGGGGAGACCAACGAGACCGTCAACAAGAGGCTGAGGGCCGCGCTCAAGAACGGGCTCAAGGCCATTGTCTGTGTCGGCGAGAATCTTGCCGAGCGCGAGGGCGGAAAGACGTTCGATGTGGTCCAGGACCATGTGAAGGGTTCTCTCGCGGGCCTGACCAAGGAAGACATGTTGAAGGTCACGATCGCCTATGAACCTGTCTGGGCCATCGGGACCGGAAAGACCGCCACTTCGGCCCAGGCGCAGGAGGTGCACGCCTTTATCCGCGACATCCTGCAGAAGATGTTCGACAAGGCGACCGCGGATGCAACGCGCATCCAGTACGGCGGGAGCGTCAAGCCCGAGAACGCCGCAGAGCTCATGTCCCAGAAGGACGTGGACGGCGCGTTGGTCGGCGGGGCCTGTCTCAAGGCCGATTCCTTCACGGCGATCGTGAAGAATTCTGTTCCCAATTCATGACAAAGGAGTGGTTGTGTTAGGATTCCTGACGTTCTTTCATATCGCGGTCTGTCTGCTTCTGGTCACGACGATCCTTTTGCAGGCCGGCAAAGGCGGCGGTCTCGCCGAGGGGTTCAGCTCGGCGGAAAGTCTCTTGGGGACCCAGACCAATATGGTCATGGTCAAGATCACGGGCGTTCTGACGGTCCTTTTCTTGGCGACATCTCTGGGGCTCACCCTTCTGTCCTCTTCCAAGGAGCGCTCTTTGATGATGTGTATCCCGGGGCAGACATCCGCCCAGACCGTGGATGTGGAGACCCTGTTCGATCAAGAGCCCGCAGAGACGATCACGATCAATATGGACGCTCCCGCTCCGGAGGCGCCCGCGGCCGCCGAGTGAACGGAGTGAGGACACGGCATGACCTTTCTTCGTGATCAGCGCTGTTCGTCTTTTTTTCGCACGCCAGGATCCTTCCTGGCGTGCTTTTTTTTGTGGCTTGTTCTGGTGCCGTCGGTCCAGGCGGGCCCCCGTTACGGCGGGGAAATGGTCCTCTCGACGACATCGGACCCCAAATCCTTCAATCCTGTCCTTGCCAAAGAGACCTCCACGACCGCGATCACGGGCGTTCTCTTTGAAGGGTTGACGACATCGGATCCCTTCACCCTGGAGCCAAGGCCGAACCTGGCCGAGAGATGGGAGATGAGCCCGGATGGTCTCGTCTGGACCTTTTATCTTCGTGAGGGGCTCTTCTGGTCGGATGGAGAGCCGTTGACCGCGGATGATGTGGTCTTCACTTTTCAGGACCTCATCTTCAATCCGGATATCCCCAATTCTTCCCGGGACATTTTTACCCTGGATGGGCGGCCGATCCTTGTCGAAAGGGCCGGGCCTTTGGCCGTCCGTTTCACGCTGCCGGTCCGGTTCGCGCCTTTCCTGCGCAGCCTGGGTCAGGAGATCCTGCCGCGGCATGTCCTCGAACCTTTTGTCCGTGCGGGGACGTTCAATACCGCCTGGGGTATCGACGCGGATGTGAGGACAGTCGTGGGATCGGGGCCGTTCATGCCCGAGCGGTATGTCCCGGGGCAGAAGGTCGTTCTGGTCCGCAACCCCCGTTATTGGAAGAAGGACCCTCAAGGCGGCGCGCTCCCGTATCTCGACAGGCTGACGTTCCTGATCGTGCCGAGCTTGGACGTCGAGATGCTCAAGTTCCTCGAGGGCACGATCGATGTGTACTCCTTGCGCGGCATGGACTATCCTCTTTTGAAACCCCAGGAGGCCTCGCGGGGGTTCACGGTCTTTGATCTCGGGCCGGACCTGGGGAGCAGTTTCGTCGTGTTCAATCAGAACCCCGGGCATGATCCCCGGACCGGGGTCCCGTTCGTCGAGCCCCACAAGCTGGGCTGGTTCCGCGATGTGAGGTTCCGCCGGGCGGTCGCCCACACGATCGACAAGGACCGCCTCATCGATGTCGTCAAGAACGGGCTGGGGTATCCCCAGCATTCGCCGGAAAGTCCTGGGGTCGGGTTCTTTTACTGCCCCGATGTCCGGAAATATCCTTATGATCTAAAGAAGGCGAGAGCGCTTCTTTTTGAGATGGGGTTCGAGGACCGGGATTCCGACGGGATCCTGGAGGACCCCCAGGGGCACAGGCTCGAGTTCACGCTTTCGACCAACGCGGACAACACCGAGCGGCTCGACATCGCGGGGATCCTCCGGCATGACCTGGAGGCGGTCGGGATCAAGGTGAATTTGAAGGCCCTGGAGTTCAATACTCTTGTCGCAAAGCTCACTTCGACCTTCGAGTGGGAGGCGGTGGTCCTGGGGCTCACCGGATCCAGCGACCCGCATTTCGGACAGAATGTCTGGGCCTCCCGGGGCCAGCTTCACATGTGGCATCCCCGACAGGAGAAGCCGCAGACAGAGTGGGAGCGCAAGGTCGACGGGATCTTTGCGGCCGGAGTCCAGGAAATGGATGAGAACAGGCGCAAGGCCCTCTATGATGACTTCCAAAGGATCATCGCCGAGGAACTCCCCATGATCTACACGGTCCTGGGCGCAAGGCTTACGGCTGTCCGCAACCGTTTCGGGAATCTCAACCCGGCCCCGATGGGCGGGGTGCTGCATAATCTGGAGGAGATCTACGTGGAGGCACTGGACGCGGGGCGCTAAGCGCTTGAAGAGAGAAAAAGAAAGAAGCAAAAAGGAGAAAGAAAACAAGGGCCAGAATAAGAAGTCGCCTTTTTATTTCTCGGCGTCTTTCTAGTATCTGGTGGCCAGCGCCTCGTGACTATCTTATGATACGCTTCATTTTAAAGAGACTTCTCATCTCGGCCCTTCTTCTTCTGGCCATGAGCGCGGTCACATTCCTTCTGATGCGGCTCACACCCGGGAACTACCTCGACACGATGCGCCTCGATCCGCAGATCTCAGCGGAAACGCTGGCGCATTATGAGAGGATCTATCGGCTGGAGGAGCCGGTGTGGGTGCAGTATGTTTCCTGGGTCTGGGATGTGCTTCAGGGGGACTGGGGGCATTCCTTTTATTTCAACGTCCCGGTCACGCGCGTCATCAAGGGACGCATCGGCAACACCCTTCTTTTGTCGCTCTCGGCTTTTCTTTTGACGTGGCTCTGTGCGATCCCGCTCGGCGTATGGGCATCTGTCCGTCGGGGACGGGGGGTCGATCGTCTGGTCCAGGCGGCGGCGTATTTCTTTTTGTCCATCCCGGGATTCTTTGTGGCCATGGTCCTTCTCTTCTGGGCGAGCGGCAGCGGCATCCTCCCTCTGGGCGGCATGACCAGTCCGGGGTTCGACCGGATGGGCCTCCTGGGGAAGGGGGGAGACCTCCTGCGCCATCTGGCGATCCCGACGCTGGCGCTGTCTTTGGCCTCGATCGCAGCCCTTCAGAGGATCATGCGCGGGAACATGCTTGAGGAGCTCGGGAAGCAATATGTGACCGCGTTGCGGGCCAAGGGGCTTTCCGAGACGCGGGTGATCTACGGGCATGTGCTGCGCAATGCCCTCAATCCCTTGATTACGCTGTTGGGTTATGAGTTCGCCGGGCTCCTGAGCGGCGCCGCCTTGATCGAGATCGTCACCAGCTGGCCGGGACTCGGGTCCCTCATGCTGACCGCGGTCCGGGCCAAGGACATCTACCTTGTGATGGCCTCGATGATGATGGGGGGGCTCATGTTCCTCCTGGGCAATCTTCTGGCCGATATTCTTCTGGTCAAGGCGGATCCCCGGATCCGGTTGGGAGACAGGCGCGCATGATCCGAAAGGCCTTTCCGAGAAACAGTCCGGCTTTCTGGGCCCTCCTGGTCCTGGGAGGGCTGTGCCTGGCCGCGGTCCTGGCCGATGTGCTGGCCCCTTACTCCTTCCGGGAGGAGTCGCGCGAGCATTCCTACGCGCCGCCGACGAGGATCCATGTCGTGCGGGACGGGCGCTTGGTCGCTCCGTTCGTTTACGGGACATCGTGGTCCTTTGATGAGTATCGCCGCAGGATCTATCGCGAAGATCAGGGAGCGGTCTATCCGCTGCGGTTCTTCCGGGGACGCCTGGTCACGGTGGATGCCCCTGGCCGGATGTTCCTTTTGGGGGCCGACGCACGCGGCCGGGATATTTTTTCGCGGATCCTCTATGGCGGACGGGTGTCTCTGTCGATCGGACTCATCGGCGTCTTCATTTCTTTCTCGATCGGCCTTCTGGTGGGCGGCATCGCGGGCTACTACGGCGGCGTTCTCGACAATCTTCTCATGCGCGTCTGCGAGATGGTCATGATGGTCCCGGGGTTCTATCTCCTTTTGGCGCTGAGGGCCGCGGTCCCGGATGATTTCAATTCCCTGCAGGTCTACGTCATGATCGTTGTGATCCTGTCCTTTATCGGGTGGGCGGGGCTGGCCAGGATCATTCGGGGGATGTGCCTCTCCCTCAGGGAACGCGAGTATGTTCTTGTGGCGCGGACGCTGGGCGTTTCGGACCTGGGGATCATCCTGCGGCATATTTTGCCGCACACGGTCTCCTATTCGATCGCGGCGGTGATGCTGTCCATCCCCGGATATATTCTGGGAGAGTCCGCGCTCAGTCTGATCGGGCTCGGGATCCAGGACCCGTACGCGAGCTGGGGGAATATGCTTTCGGAGGCCATGAGCATCGTGCGGATCCATTTCGCGCCGTGGATCCTGTGGCCCGCGGTCTTCATTTTTCTGACGGTCGTGTGTTTCAATGTCATCGGCGACGCCTTGCGGGATGCGGCCGACCCTCTGGCCCAAAAAGGGGGGGGCGTATGAGCGCGCCGCTTTTGTCGATCCGCGATCTGTCTGTCCGGACCTGCGCAGGCCGGTCGATCCTGGACCAGATCTCCTTTGATGTCCCGCCCTTCTCGATCGTTGGGATCGTCGGTGGGTCGGGGAGCGGAAAGACGACCCTCGGGCTTTCCCTGTTGAGGCTTCTTCCCGGGACCATGCGCATGTCGGCGGGATCTCTT
>JAAYZZ010000178.1 GCA_012514595.1 Elusimicrobiota bacterium | reverse complement strand
TCCTCTCGATCAATGACGTCACGATCGAGAACTGGCAACAGATGCAGGACGAGATCGCCTCCTCTTACGGGAAGGCCATCCATGTCCATGTGCAACGACAGGGTCAGGAGGAACAGGTCTTTACAATCAATCCGCAGATGCGGGAGGCCAAGGATATCTTTGGCCGGACAAGAAAGGTCGCCCAGATCGGCGTTCAGCCTGAGACGGAGGATCTCAAGGATCGTTTGGTGATCCGCCGTTATAATATTCTGGGGGCGGTCGTCCACGCATCAGGAGAACTCCTGACAATTACAACAAGAACTCTCGCGGCCCTTTGGGAGATCGTGACCGGACAGCGCTCGGCCAAGGAGGGCGTTACGGGTCTGATCGGGATCTTTTTTATCGTCAGGCACGCGATCACGGTCGGATTCTCTTTTGTGCTTTATATCATGGCCGTTATCAGCGCAAGCCTGGCGATCTTCAATCTTCTTCCGATGATCCCTCTCGACGGAGGTCACCTGGCGCTGAATTTTCTGGAGAAGATGCGCAGGCGGACCCTTTCCCAAAGGACAGAGGACCTTGTGACACGCTTTGGACTTGTCCTGATCATTGCGCTCGCGGTCTTTGTTTTTTATGTTGATTTCGAACGCATTGGACTGATCGATCGGATCGTGGGACTGTTCCGTTCCTAACAGGAGGACCTATCATGCAGCAGCCGATCCCGTACGAGGACATCAAACAGCTTCTTCATCGCCATCTGGTCACCAAGACAGACTTCCTCAAGGTAAAAGATACGATGAATGACGATCAGCTGCGTCTTTTTGTCGACGAGGCCGTTACGGCTGTCCTTCGAACTCGGGACCTGTCCATCAGCTTCGAGGACCGCGCCCGTCTCATCCGGGAGATCTCGAGCTCCGTGGTCTCCCTGGGGCCGATCCGGGAACTGATGGAGGACCCGGATGTGACCGAGGTGATGATCAATGGCCCCAAGCAGATCTATATCCAGAAGAAGGGACGGATCTCGCTGAGCAAGGTATCCTTCAAAGACAACGCGGAACTGATGCACACCGTCCAGAAGATCATGGCGGCTTCCGGAACGTCCCGCCGGGTGGATGAATCCTCCCCCTATGTGGATTTCTCCCTTCCCGACGGATCGCGCGTCAATATCATCCTGCCGCCGTGCTCTTTGCGGGGTGCGGTGATGACGATCCGGAAATTCTCCCGCGACATCGCCACAATCGAGAATGTCATCGAGAAGGGGTCCTTGACGCGGGAGATCGCGGATTTCCTTTCCGCGGCCATCAAGGCCCGGCTCAATATCGTCTTTTGCGGATCCACGGGCTCCGGAAAAACGACCCTTCTCAACGTCCTTTCGCGTTTCATCCCGGAGGAGGAGAGGATCATCACCATCGAGGACACCTCCGAGCTCCGGCTTCTGCAGGAGCATGTGGTCAGTCTTCAGGCCAAGGCCGCGAATATCGAGGGCAAGGGCGAGATCACCATCCGCGACCTTTTTATCAATTCGCTCCGTATGCGTCCGGACCGGATCATCGTCGGGGAGGTGCGCGGGGAGGAGATCCTGGACATGATCCAGTCCATTTCTTCCGGGCATTCCGGGACACTGGCGATCGTCCATGCCGATTCCCCCGAGGAATGCTTTAACCGCATGATCACAATGATGCTCATGTCCGGCATCCGGCTGACAGGAGAGCAGATCCGTCGCCAGGTCGCGACCTCTATTGACCTTATCGTCTACTGCGAGCTTTTCCTCGACGGGGTGCGCAGGATCGTCAACGTGACGGATGTCCGTTACGAGAAGGGGACCGATCAGGTGTCCCTTGAGGACGTCTTCACCTTCCGGCAGTCCCACATAGACGAGAACAACAAGGTCCAAGGAGAATGGACGGCCACCCGGAAACTCCCGTCCTTTGCCCATAAATTCACCAAGCGGAACATTCCACTTCCCTTGAACATCGGATAACACGAGGTCTTTTATGAAATGGTCAGGTTATTTCATTCCCACCCTTAAAGAGGTCCCTGCCGGGACAGAGGCCGCCAGCCATCAGTTGATGCTGCGCAGCGGCCTGGCGACCATGTTGACGTCGGGCGTTTATTCCTATTTGCCTCTGGGATGGCGGGTCCTGGAAAAGATCGAGCGCATCATCCGGGAGGAGATGAACGGCGCGGGAGCCCATGAGCTTCTCCTGCCGGCCCTTCAGCCTCTGGAGCTCTGGCAGCAGACCGGGCGTGACAAGACCCTCGAAGAGGTTATGATCCGGTTCAAGAACAAGAAGGGCGCCCTGATGTGTCTGGGGCCGACCCACGAAGAGATCATCACGGACCTGGTCAAGACCTTTGTCCAGTCCTATCGCCATCTTCCCGTAACGCTTTATCAGATCCAGACCAAATTCCGCGACGAGACGCGTCCCCGCTTCGGCGTGGTGCGGGCCTGCGAGTTCATCATGAAGGACGCCTACAGTTTTGACACGGACATGGCCGGCCTTCAGAAGACCTATGACCGGATGTACGCGGCGTACAAAAGGATCTTCGCCCGCTGCGGACTGACCCCCATTATCTCCGAAGCGGACAGCGGGGCCATGGGGGGAAGCATATCTCACGAATTCCTTGTCCCCGCCCCGATCGGGGAGGACCGCGCCAAAGATTCTGACGGAAAAGAGCATCTCTGTATCGAGGTCGGCCACATCTTTCAGCTGGGGACAAAATATTCCGAGGCCCTCCAGGCGGTCTTTCTGGACGAGGCTGGTCAAAGGAAACCGATCATCATGGGGTGCTACGGCATCGGGGTGAGCCGCCTGGTGGCGACCATCATTGAATGTCATCATGATGACAAGGGGATCCGGTGGCCTGAAGAGGTGGCCCCCTTTACGGTTGAACTCTTGCCGCTCCAGGTCCAGGACGAGGCGGTCATGGCAGCCGCCAGAACGGTTTACGACGGGTTGACAAAAGCGGGAATTGATGTTCTAATGGACGACCGCGACGAGAGCGCTGGGAAGAAATTCAATGACGCCGACCTGATTGGCCTTCCTTACCGCATCACGATCGGAAAGCGGACCCTTCAAGAAGGGAATGTCGAGATCAAGACGCGCTCGACGGGGACTGTGGAGATGGTCCCTGTTTCCGGAGCGGTCGAACGGATCATAGGCCTTCAGAAGGCCTGAAGGATAAAGATGGGCAGGACCGAAGAGATCAGGACAAGGGCCCTTATCCGCGCAGAGGAGATCTGCCGCGAAGAAGGTCTTGAGGTCGTGGATCTTCATGTTCACGCGCATAACGAGACCCTTCACTTCCAGCTTTTGACGGACCGTCCGATGGGAGGGATCGAGATCGACGAGTGCGAACGGGTCAACCGTGCGCTGGACAGGGTCCTTGAGGAAGAGCTCCATCTGGGGCCTCATTATACCCTGGAGGTCTCTTCACCGGGGCTGGATAGGCCGCTCAGGAATTTTTACGATTTCAGACGGGCGATAGGCCGCCCGGTCCATATTTTCTTCCGGGCCCCTTTTGAGGGACGGAAGGAGACAGAAGGGGTCATTGGCGGTGTTCGGGACGGCGAGATCATCCTCCGGACAGGGTCCGGGGAGAAGATCGTCCCCATCGATATGATCGAAAGAGGAAAACAGGTCATCTAGGAGAGTAAAGTCATGGAAAGCGAACTGATGGCGATCTTGGAACAGATCGAGCGGGATAAGGGTATCAGCAAGGAGGTCCTCATTGAGGCGGTCGAGGCTGCCGTTGCCTCTGCGGCCCGGAAGGTCTGGACGATCGGTGAAGAGGAAGAGGTCACGGCCAAGCTGGACACAAAGACCGGGAAGATCACGGCCTTTGCGAATGGGCAGGAGATGCGCTCCGGGGAGTTCGGCCGCATCGCAGCCCAGACCGCCAAACAGGTCATCTTTCAGAAGATCCGTGAGGCCGAGAAGGATGTGGTCTACAACGAATACGGGGCGCGTCTGGGACAGATCATTTCCGGGAACGTCTACCGTTTCGACCGGGGGAACCTTATTGTGGACCTGGGGCGCACCGAGGCCCTTGTTCCGCGCAGCGAACTTTGCGGCAAGGAGGAATTCCGGCAGGGGGACCGTATCCGCGCGCTCATCCTGGAAGTGCAGAGGGAATCCCGCGGACCCCAGATCATCCTGTCACGGGCCCATCCCAATTTCGTCAAGCGGCTCTTTGAGCTTGAGGTCCCCGAGATCTACGAAGGCATCATCGAGGTCAAGGCGATCGCACGCGATCCCGGCGAGAGGACCAAGATCTCGGTCTATTCCAAGGATGACAAGGTCGACTGCGTCGGCGCCTGCGTCGGCATGAGAGGGTCGCGCGTCAAGAATATCGTTGGAGAGCTTCACGGGGAGAAGATCGATATCGTCCGCTACTCCCCGGACATCAAGGAATATATCCAGGCCGCTCTTTCACCGGCCGAGATCTCCCAGATGCAGCTTCTCTCGGAAGAGAAGAAGGCCAATATCATCGTGGCCGACGACCAGCTGTCCATCGCGATCGGTCGTTACGGGCAGAATGTCCGCCTGGCCGGGAAGCTCGTCGGATGGGAGATCGATATCTTCTCCGCGAACCAGTGGGAGGAGCATCTCAAACAGGCCGAGGAAGAGACCGAAGAGGTCGTCGAGGAGATCGAGGAGATCGTCGAGGAGGAAGCTTCGGAGGAAGGGTCTGCCGAGACCGAAGAGAAGGAATAAGCGACCATTCATCCGCAGCAACGAACGGAGCCGTATGTTATTGAGCGATTTCGCCAAAAAGATCAATATCGAGGAACACGTCCTTCAGGAGACCCTGAAGACCATCAAGCTTAAGGCCAAGGGGCCCGACCAGGACCTGAGCCCTGCGGTCATGGCCGTTCTTCGTGGCGAACTCGAGGCCAAGGGACTCGTGACCAAGGAGCAAGAACCGGAGAAAAAGGCTGTAAAGAAAGCTCCCGCCAAGAAGTCTCCTGCCAAGAAGGCGGCCGCAGCCAAAACGTCCGCCAAAAAGGCAACTCCTAAAGAACCTGTCAAGCCGGCCAAGAAAGAAACCCTTGTCGTCCGCAAGGTCGAACAGCGGATGGAAATGTTGGCGGCCCAGAAGGCGGCCGAGGAAGCCGCGGCGCCCAAAAAGGAGCCCGAGGCCCCTGCGGCCCCGGAGGCTTCTCCTCACGTCGCGGCGAACCCTGCCATGACAGAGACGACCAGCGTCCGCACCGAAGTCTCTATCGTTGAGCAGAAACCAAAGGACGGGGAAGAGACAAAGGAAGGCCAAAAGAAGGTCTTCAAGAAGGTCACCAAGACGATCATCACAAAAAAGAAAACCCTGGCGGAAGGCCCTGCCTTCATTCACGTCGATCCTTTGCCAAAGAAACGCCCCGCGCGCGGCCCCGAAGGCCATGCGGCCGGACATCGTCACGATGATCGCCGCCATAAAGATGCGGAGGCGGAACAGACCCTGGCCGAACCGGCCATCGCCAAGAGGGACGGCCCTCTTCAGGACATCGAGATGAAGGTCCCCGTTACCGTCGGGGAATTGGCCTTTAAATTGCAACAAAAGGCAAATGTCGTCCTCAAGACCCTGATGGGAATGGGGATCTTTGCCAGCATCAACCAGAATCTTGGCGCCGATGTCGCGCAGAAGGTCTGCCAGGAATTCGGCTTTCACCTCATCGAGGGAAAGACCGAGGAGGAGATCGCGATCGCCGAACACGACAAGACGGCAGAGGATCCGTCCCTTCTCAAAGCCCGGGCCCCCGTGGTCACCTTCATGGGGCATGTAGATCACGGAAAAACGTCCCTGATCGATGCGATCCGAAAGACAAAAGTCGTCGACACCGAACACGGCGGGATCACCCAGCACATCAGTGCCTATTCCGTAAAGATCAACAAGGGGATGATCACATTCCTCGACACCCCCGGGCACGCGGCCTTCACGGCCATGAGGGCCCGCGGCGCGCATGTCACGGACCTTGTGGTCGTTGTCGTGGCGGCCAACGAGGGGCTCATGCCGCAGACGCTCGAGGCGATCGACCACGCGCGGGCCGGGAATGTCCCGATTGTCGTGGCCCTGAACAAGATCGACCTTCCGGATTCAGACCCCGACAAGGTCAAGAAACAATTGATGGAGCATGATCTTGCCCCGGAGGATTGGGGTGGAAAAACTGTTGTTGTCCCGGTCTCGGCCATGACAGGCCAGGGGATCGACCAGCTTCTGGAGATGATCCTTCTCGAGTCCGAGATGCTGGAACTGAAGGCCAACCCGGACAAGAAGGCCTCGGGAATCGTGGTCGAGGCGCATATGAGCCCGGGGAAGGGCGCCATGGCGACGATCATCGTCCAGGGAGGGACCCTGAAAGAGGGGGACATCGTGGTCGTGGGACCTTTCTACGGAAAGGTCAAGGCCATGTTCGACGATCACGACAAGGCCATCCAGAGCGCGGGGCCCTCATCACCGGTCGAGATCCTGGGGCTTCCCGGGGTCCCCGAGGCCGGAGAGAGATTCTTTGTCGTTGAGACGGAAAAGGTCGCGAGAGAGATCACGGGCGTCCGTGAGGAGCGCCTCAAGGCGGAACGTCTGCGCGCCTCCTCGAAGATCACGCTCGAGGACCTGTTCGCAAAAACGAACGCCGGAGAGGTCAAGGACCTGAATATCGTTCTCAAGGCGGATGTTCAGGGGTCCTGTGAGGCGCTGCGCGGGGCCCTGGAAAAGATCCCGGCCGAGAACAAAGAGGTCCGGATCAGGTTCATCCACAGCGGCGTCGGGGATGTCAACGCCTCGGACGTGATCCTGGCCCATGTCTCGAAAGCGATCGTTATTTCCTTCAATGTGAACACCAGTGCGGACGCTCATGAGGAAATGCGCAAGACCCCCGTGGATATCCGCCGGTATAATGTCATTTACGATATCGTCAATGACGTTCGGGCCGCTCTCGAGGGCCTTCTGACGCCGGACACCAAGCGCATCTTCATTGCACGCGCCGAAGTCCTTCAGGTCTTTGACCTGACCAAGGCCGGGATCGTGGCCGGTTGCAAGGTTGTCAAAGGAAAGATGCGTTCCCGCCTGAACGTCGACGTGATGCGCAACGGACAGACCCTCTTCACAGGCAAGATCACAACCCTCAAACGCTTCAAGGATGATGTCAAAGAGGTGGGGGAGGGCTACGAGTGCGGGATCGGGATCAGCAATTACACGGACTACCAGGTCGGGGACATCATCGAGGCCTTTGAGATCGAACAGATCGCAAGGAAGTTATGAGGAAGACCGTTTTCAGCGGCATGCGTCCGACAGGAAAGCTCCACCTGGGACACCTGGTCGGGGCCCTGTCGAACTGGGTCCGCCTTCAGGACACGCATCGCTGCGTCTACAGCGTCGTCGACTGGCACGCCCTCATGGGGGAATACGAACAGAGCGCCCCCCTCCGGGAGAACGGCCTGGAGATGGTCATAGACTGGCTCTCCTGCGGGATCGATCCCCAAAGATCGATCATCTTCCTCCAGTCCGATGTTCCCCAGCATCTGGAACTCCAGATGATCCTTTCATGTATCACTCCTTTGGGATGGCTCGAGAGGAACCCGACCTACAAGGAACAGCTGCGCGAGATCACGACCCGAGATCTTCAGACCTATGCGTTCTTGGGCTATCCGGTCCTGCAGGCCGCGGACATCCTGCTCTACCGGGCCCAGGCGGTCCCGATCGGAGAGGACCAGCTGCCGCACCTGGAGCTCACCCGCGAGATCGCCCGTCGGTTCAACTTTCTTTTTAAGACGGAACTTTTCAGCGATTGCGAGGCGATCCTGACGCCTACACCGCGCCTCCTGGGCCTGGACAACCGCAAGATGTCGAAGAGCTACGGCAACACGATCAATCTTTCGGACTCTCCCGAGGACATTCTCAAGAAGGTCAAGACCATGGTGACCGATCCCCAAAGGATCAAGCGAACGGATCCGGGACACCCCGAGGTCTGCAATGTCTTTGCCTACTACAAGGCCTTTGCCTCCGCCGAGGAGAAGGCTGTCGTGGAATGGTGCACGGGCGCGGCCAAGGGCTGCACGGACTGTAAGAAGGACCTGGCCGATGCTATTATCGAATATCTGCGTCCCTTGAGGGAGAACCGCCAGAAGATCCTCAAGGACCCCGCATTCGTCAAGAATGTCCTCAAGGAGGGGGCCGACAAGGCTTCGGCCATCGCAACGGAGACCATGACCCAGGTCCGGAAAGCCGTTTTCGGCGCCAACTGATATGGGACATACATTCCAGCTTGACCTGTTCGAAGGGCCTCTTGATCTTCTTTTGTATCTTATCAAGAAGAACGAGATCGACATCTGCGACATCCCCATCTCCCGCATCACCGAGCAATATCTCGAATACATTGAAATGATGAAGGTGCTGGATCTCGACGGGATCGGCGAATTCCTTGTCATGGCGGCGACCCTTCTGGAGATCAAGTCCCGGATGCTCCTGCCCCCGGACCCGACGGCCGAGGAGCCGCCCGAGGACCCCCGGTCGGAACTGGTCCGCCGTCTCGAGGAATACCAGAAGATCAAGGAGGCGGCCGAGGAACTCCGCCGACGGGCCGAGACGCGCTCCGATCTTTTTGAGCGCCGCATCAATGAAGAAGCCCTGAACGAGATGAAGGAGGATGCCAAGGAGGTCTACTTCGAGGCGAACCTTTTTGATCTCATCACGGCCCTTTCCCAGGCCCTGCAGAACAAGCCCGAGAAGGGGGAGTATGAGGTGATCAAGGAGGAGTACACCGTCGAGAAGAAGGTGCACCTGATCCTCCATATGCTGGTGGAGACCCCCGCGTTCCGCCTGGAAGATCTTTTCGCCCTTGCGCACGAGAAGATGGAGGTCATCGTCACCTTTATGGCGGTCCTGGAGCTTTGCCGTATGAAGGAGGTCCTGGTGGTCCAGAAGCGTCTTTTTTCGGGGATCGAGGTCGTCCGCAATACCCAGAACATCACGCTGCAGAGGATCTAGTCCGATGGAGGGGATCAAACGCGTCGTTCTCAATCAGGAGACGGAAGAGGACAGGGTCACCAGCCTTTCCCTTCGTCCCTCGCGGCTGGAGGATTTCATCGGCCAGAAGGACCTGGTCGAGAATATCCGTGTCAGTGTCGGCGCTGCGCGTCAGCGCAAGGAACCTCTGGAGCACATCCTTTTTTCCGGTCCCCCGGGTC
>JAAYZZ010000177.1 GCA_012514595.1 Elusimicrobiota bacterium | reverse complement strand
CTGTTCGTTGTCCCCCGGGGGGTGGAGGCCGGTCTGCGGGTCCGCCGGGGGGATCCGGGATGGGATGTCCTTTCGGAACAGTTGCGCAGTACGGAAGGTCTCCGGCGGGCCTTCTCGGGACGCCCTGAACTTTATATGACAGCGCTCAAGGCGATCGAGCGTTTTCTCGTTTTTGTGAGGGATGGCTCTGCCTATCAGCTTGAGATGGATGCCGCAGAGGATTCCTCTGATGCGTGGACCCGCGGAGGTATCGATCTCAACGACGCCGCGATGAGCCTGCAGATCAGACGGGACGGGAACGGGGTCGCGCTTCCGCTCGAGATGCAGGATGTGGATTCGATCAATATTGACGGCGTGATCCCGGAGATCCTGTCCATCGAGCCTGTGAGTGGCCTGCCGTTCTTCAAGGATCCCGGCGCGGCCCTTTCCCGGTAGGGAACCGCATTTTTTCGAGTTTCTTCGGCCCGTCCTGAGAGGCGGGCCGTTTTGTTTTGGTGAAGAACAAAAGGGAAGGGTGAAAGGGAGAGGGCTTTCTTCCGTCCTTCCATTTTTCACCTTTCACTTTTCTTTCTTCGTATTACAATTATCTCAAACAAAGGAGCGAGATTATGGGGCGCATCGGATTCGGTGAGATCATCGTTGTTCTTGTTGTGGTTCTTCTCGTCTTCGGGGCCCGAAGACTTCCCGAGATCGGCCAGGCCATCGGCCGGGCGGTACGGGAGTTTCAGTCGGCCATGAAGGGAGAAGAGAAAAAGGATGTTTAGCTGTTCTGCCCATGCCGCTTGTTGAACATCTTACAGAGCTGCGTCAGCGGCTCCTCCGGGGGATCGTCGCATTTCTGGTCTGTGCAGGCATCACGTCGTTCTACGCGTCCGATCTTCTCGATCTTCTTTTGATCCCTGCCGGGACGGTGGTCTTTCTTTCTCCAGGGGATGCCTTTGGGGCCTGGTGTTCGCTTGTGTTTTTGGGCGGGTCAGCCCTGTGTTTTCCCTATCTTCTTTTTGAGATGTGGTCATTCGTCTCGTCGGGTCTGAGCCCGCGGGAGAAGCGAGCCGTGGGTGTCTACGGGTTGTTCTGCCTTCTTTCTTTCCTTTTGGCCCTTGTGTTCGTTCTCGGTTTCCTTTTGCCGTTCGCTTATCGTTTTCTGCTGTCGTTCTCCACAGAACGCCTTGTCCCCATGATCACGGTGAACGGTTATCTTTCTTTTGTCTGGTCGATCTTTTGGGGGAGCCTGATCGCGTTTGAATTGCCTCCCGTTCTTCTTTTGTTGGTGCAAAGCGGTGTTGTGAGTGTTTCGGTCTTGATCCGGGTCCGGCCTTTTATTCTGGTCGGAATCGTCGTTCTTGCCGCGTTCCTGACACCGCCGGATATCGTGTCTCAGCTCCTGCTGGCCTTACCGCTGTGGGGGATCTTTGAAGGGACGATTTTGTGGGCCCGGATCGGGAGAAAGAAAAAACCCCCGTCGTGAGGCGGGGGTTTTTTGAGTGCCGGGAATTTATTTCTTTTTCTTCTTGGCAACCTTCTTCGTGACCTTCTTTTTCGCTTTCTTTGTTTTGCAGCAACAAGCCATGGTGATTCTCCTTTCTTTCTGTCCCTTTCTGGGACCGTTGGTTCTAATGAAAAACCCCCGGTCGATTCCAACAGGGGGTTTTTCAATGGTGAGCAAAGAAGGTTATTTCTTCTTCTTCTTTGCGACTTTCTTTGCGACCTTCTTCTTCGCCTTTTTCTTTGTAGCCATCGGTTTCATCTCCTTTCTTGAAGAAATGTTAACCTTTGTTCGTATAATAGCATGCATGCGGGACGATGCAAAAAATATTTATAGAAATTTGATGATGATTTCGTGATGAGATGTTCCATTTCCCGTCGGGAAAGAATATTTTCAAGAAGAAAGAGATCTTCGCAATGGAAAAAAAGTATAATTCCGAACAAAAATCTTTTGTGAGGGCTCTTTATCTTCACATTCCTTTCTGCGCGCGCAAATGTCATTTCTGTTCTTTCGCGATCGCGGTCAATCAAACGCATCGTGTGCGGGAGTATCTGGACGCTTTGGGGCGCGAAGCCGATGCGCGTCCTGTTGCTGATATCCTTGGGAGCGTCTACGTCGGGGGTGGGACGCCTTCATGTCTTTCCGAAGAAGAGGCGGTTCTCTTGTGGGAGAGGACCGTCGGCAAGTTCTCCGTCGGAGGGGGCGCAGAGGTCACCTGGGAGTTCAATCCCGAGAGCGTGACGCTTCCCAAAGCGCGTCTGCTGCGCGGTTTGGGCGTGACGCGTGCGAGCCTCGGTATCCAGTCGCTCAATGCGGAACGGCTTTTGTATCTTGACCGGGCGCATCGGCGGGAAGATGCGATCACGGCCTTTGAAATCCTGCGTACGGCCGGATTCTCTAATGTCAGTGTGGATGTGATGTACGGTTTTCCCGGGCAGCGGTCCGAGGAGCTGGCCCGAGACATGCGCGAGGTCCTGGCTCTTCATCCGGACCATTTGTCCGTCTACCAGCTCACCATTGAGGAAAGGAGCCTGCTCTTCGCGCGCGGACAGCGGGGATATCTTGAGGAGGATCCTTCTCTCGACGATGCGGTCGTTGAGACTGCGCGGACAGCGGGGCTTTTGCAGTATGAGATCAGTAATTTCTCCCGGCCTGGATACGAATCGCGTCACAACATTAATTACTGGGAGGGCGGCGAGTATCTGGGGTTGGGGATGGCGGCGCATTCTCACGTCAGGGGGCGCCGTTCCTGGAATGCGGAAACCCTCTTTTCCTATCTTGAGGCGGTCCGGGATCGGGGGACGGCGGAGGCGGGAGGGGAGGAGCTTCCTCCGGCGGAGAAGATGGTCGAGGCCTTTCTTTTTGGTCTCCGGATGAACCGGGGTGTTTCTCTCGAAGAGCTGCGGTCCCGTTTCGGGACCGAACTTTCCGGTGAAAAGATCGAAGCGATCGAGTCTTTTGTCGAGATGGGGTTTCTCGAGGAGGCCGGGGACAGGATCCGGACGACCGTTAGGGGGCGCCGGGTCCTGGACGAGATCTCGGCGCGGCTGGTCTAGGGATATTGTTTCCCGATATCTTCCGCCTGTTGGAAGAGATGGAAGATCGCGGTCTCGATCTGTTCCCGGCAGGTCTTCTGCATCGTCAGGGATCCCAGGATCTTTTTCGCTTGGGTCACGCGGGTGTTGAGGGCCTTCAGCGCGTAGTCCAGGCTTCCGGATTCGGAGAGGATGGTGCGCATGACCTTGAGATCCCGAAGGCTCTTTTGGGGCTTGTTGAAGGTTTTGAGGAAGAGGTCTCTCTTTTTTCCTTTGAGCGTCCGGTAGGCATGGGTCATCAGGAGGGTTTTTTTCTTTTCTTCGAGGTCGCTCAGGATGGATTTTCCGATCGACCGTTCTGTCGCGAAGATCCCGATGATGTCGTCCTGGATCTGGAAGGCCTGTCCCGTCAAGAGGCCCATGCGGGCGAGTGCGCGGATCTCCTTCTCCCGGGCCCCCGCGAGGATCGCGCCGGTCACCAGCGGACAGTCGAAGGTGTAGCGTGCGGTCTTGAGCGAATAGTTGAGAAAGACATCCTTTTCCGTTGTTTTTTCGAGCGGCTCTCCGCCTTTGACCGTATCGATGAACTCGCCCATGGCCGTGAAGGCGGCGGTCTGGATGAAATATTTGAGCGCGCGTTCTTTTCGCTGCAGATCCTCGTCGATCGAGAGAAAGGCATCGATCGCCAGCGCATAGACGATGTCGCCGGCAATGATGGCCAGGTCCATTCCGAGCCGCGCCGGGTCCGGGGAGGCGGCCGTTCTTTCCAGGATCTTGTGGACCGTGGGGCGACCGCGACGAAGATCCGAGCGGTCGATGATGTCGTCATGGATCAGCATGAAGTTGTGAAGAAATTCGATGCAGGTGGAGGCCTCATAGAGGGAGCGTGTCGGGCGTCGTCCTTTCGGCGAGTAGCCGAGGTAGCTCAAGAGGAACAGAAGAGGGCGGATCCTTTTTCCCTTTCGCAGGGAGAACTCCCGGATCGTGGCGTAGAGAATAGGGTCCACGAGATGCAGGCGGTATTCCTTGCGGACCCTGGTCAGGAATGATCCCAAGGAACGGTCGATCTCTTGTCGGAGAGCTGACAACATGGGCGTTATCGTATCACGGGCGTTTCCAAAAATCTATGCCTTTATCTGGTCGAAAATTCTTTGAAGTCGGGATTATCATTGACCGCTCGATGAAAAGGCTTACAATCAGAAAAAACTAGGGAGGCGGTTATGAAGAAGATCTTTTTCGCGGTCCTGATGGTCCTGTGGGGCGTCCTGCCGGCGTTCGCGGCCATTGTGCATCTCAATAGCGGGGTTGATGTGGAAGGAACGGTCGTCGAGAGGTCCGCCGATTCTGTCAAGATCGATATCGGGGGCGTTTCGGTCACGTATTTCAGATCGGAGATCAGGAGCATCGAGGGGGATGATGAGGCCGCGGCCCTGATGGGGGTTCAGGCGTATATCCCGCCCGAGGAGCCGGCCCCGGTCACTGGGGATCAGGCCAAGGAGGAACTCCAGACCCTGGTGGATTCCAGCGCGCTCACGGATGAGAAACGGGGTCTGATCCTGCGGTTCATTGATGTGATCGGGACCAAGGCCGCGATGGAGAGGAATTTCAGCCTCATGCTCAAGGAACTTCCTGAAGACAAGGCCCAGGAGTTCCGGAATTCGATCAATGTCGATGACCTTCTCAACGAATTGGTGCCCCTGTACCACAAATATTTTACTCTTGAGGATGTCAAGGCTTACGTGGGGTTCTATGATTCCGTCTCAGGAAAAAAGCTTACAGAGGGCCTGCCCCAAATTATGCGCGACAGTATCGGGGTGACCACGAAATATTTCGAGACACACATGTCGGATGACCTCAAGAATTTTCGTCCAGGCTCCGCTAAATAGGCGGGAGGGATGGACGTAAGTTGTTGCATATCATAACTTTATGTTCCTGAAGATATATTTTGTTTGCTTTTCCAGAGGCCTTTTGTTATATTAAGGCCTCTTTTTTACGTCACCCGTTCCTATATCAATATTATATAAGAGGAGATCGTTATGATTGACAGGTATACCTTATCGAAGATGGGACGGATCTGGTCGGAACAGCGCAAGCTTGAGATCATGCTGCAGATCGAAGTTCTCGCCTGCGAGGCCATGTGCCAGCTCGGGAAAATTCCCAAGGCCGCGATGGAGAAGATCCGCAAGAATGCGAAGTTCGATCTTGATGAGGTCAAGCGCATCGAAGAGCGGACCAAACATGATGTGGTGGCCTTCATCCACAATGTTGGCGAGCAGCTTGGGCCTGAGGCCCAGTATCTTCATATGGGGATGACCTCTTCTGACCTTCTGGACACCTCTCTTTCGGTCCAGTGCGTCGAGGCCTCTGATATTCTTATTAACGACACAAAGAAGCTTCTGGCCATTTTGAAGACCAAGGCCAAGAAGTACAAGGATACGGTTTGCATCGCGCGGACCCACGGTGTTCATGCCGAGCCCATGACCTTTGGGCTCAAGATCGCGCTCTGGTATGATGAGATGGCCAGGAACCTTAAGAGGCTGGAAGCGGCGGCCGAGGATATGCGCATCGGCAAGCTCTCAGGCGCGGTCGGGACCTATGCCAACATCGATCCTTTCGTGGAAGAGTACGTCTGCGAGAAATTGAAGCTCCGCCCGGCCAATATCGCGACCCAGGTCATCCAGCGCGATCATCACGCCAATTATCTGAACGTCCTGGCCCTGGTCGGTGCCTCCCTCAACAAGTTCGCGACCGAGATCCGGCTTTTGCAGAAGACCGAGGTCCTCGAGGTCGAGGAGCCTTTTTTCAAGGGGCAGATCGGATCTTCGGCCATGCCGCATAAGCGCAATCCGGTGACCTGCGAGAGGATCTCGGGGCTGTCGCGCATCCTCAAGGCCAACGCGCAGATCGGGCTTGATAACATCGCCCTCTGGCATGAGCGTGATATCAGCCACAGTTCCGCCGAGCGCGTGATCCTTCCGGACTCCACGATCGCCCTCGATTACATGCTCAACAAGTTCATTCCGCTGATGGACGGGCTTCTGGTCTATCCGAAGAACATGATCACGTCCCTGCAGACAACGCGCGGTCTGATCTATTCCCAGCGAGCGCTTTTGGAGCTCATGAAGAAGGGCTTGGCCCGCAGTGAGGCGTATGAGATCATCCAGAGCTGCGCGATGCAGGTCTGGCAGGAGACCACGAATTTCAGGGATGTCCTGCACCGAGATCGTCGGGTGCGAAAGTATCTTTCGAAGGACCAGATCGATGCGTGCTTTGATATCAAATATTACATTAAGCACCGCGATCATGTCTTTAAGAGGGTGGGGATCAGATAGGGCGATAACGAAGGAACCGGGAGAGCTCCCATGGAAAAGAAGGAAAAACTTTACGAGGGGAAGGCCAAGATCCTTTACGCGACGGGCGATCCGGATATGGTCATCCAGTATTTCAAGGATGACGCGACGGCCTTCAACGCCAAGAAGAAGGGGACCGTCGAGGACAAGGGGATCATGAACAATGCGATCTCCTCCAAGATCTTCGAGTTCCTGCAGGCGAATGGCGTTCCGACCCATTTGGTGAAGCGCCTGTCGGATCGCGAGATGCTGGTGAAGAAGGTCGAGATCGTCAAGGTCGAGGTCATCATCCGCAATCGCGCGGCCGGGTCCTTGTGCCGCAATTACGGCGTTGAGGAGGGGCGGACGCTGCATCATCCGATCCTTGAGTTCTGCTATAAGGAGGATAAATACAACGATCCTCTGATGAACGATGCGCATATTACGGCCCTGGGGATCGCGACAGAAAAAGAGCTCGATAAGATCAAGGCCATCACTTTCAAGGTCAATGATCTTTTGAAGTCCTTCTTTCTGGCGTTGAACATCGAGCTGATCGATTTCAAGATCGAGTTCGGGCGTTATAAGGGGGATATCGTTCTCGCGGATGAGATCTCTCCGGATACCTGCCGTTTGTGGGAAGTGGGGACGGGCGTGCGCCTGGACAAAGACCGCTTCCGTCATGATCTGGGCAACATCAAGGAAGGCTACCAGGAAGTTCTCAAGAGAGTGACCGAGAAATAACACAAAGTAATAAATTGAGAAAGGGGAAAGGTCAAAGAGTCAAAAGTGAAGGGTTAGACATTTTTTTCTGTCTTCAGCGTTCTTGTCCTTCTTTTGACATTTAACCTCTTAACCTTTTAATTCTTTCCCTTCTTTATGATCTGGCGCGTTGAGATACAAGAACGACCCGGCCTTTTCGATCCTCTCGGCGAGGCCGTGCGGCATGATATCCTCGATCTGGGGATCGCCTCCATCCGGCATGTTCGCGTTATTTCCGTCTTTATGATCGAGGGGGAGTTGTCCCGTTCGGCGGTGGAGACCATCTCTCGGGAACTCCTTGCCGACCCTGTGGCGCAGACCTTCACGATCACCGACCGTCCTGCACCGTCCTCCCGCAAGCGCCGAACTATTCATACGATCGAGGTCGCTTTCAACCCGGGCGTCATGGACCCTGTAGAGGCCTCTACCTTGAAAGGCATCCGGGACCTTGGCATCTCGGGTGTCACAGGGGTGCGGACCGCCCGCCGGTTCGTCCTCGAGGGGAACCTCTCGCCGAAACAGATCGCCGTCATCAGGGACAAGGCGCTTCTCAACAAGATCATTCAGCATGCGAGGGATCCGCGGGCGTCCTTTGCGCCCATGTCTCTGGATGCACGTCCTCCGAAGATCGCAGAGCCCCGCCTGGTCAAGATGCGCGGGCTTTCTGCGCGGGGCCTCATGACCTTGAGCCGCAAGGGGCAGCTGTACCTGAATCTCAACGAGATGCGCGCGATCCAGAAATATTTCACCTCCCTTCGCCGAGAGCCGACCGATGTGGAGCTGGAGACCATTGCCCAGACGTGGAGCGAGCATTGCAATCACAAGACTTTTCGGGGAGATATCCGTTATCGGGTGCGCGAGAACGGCAAGGTCCGCGAGGAACATATCACGAATCTTCTCAAGTCCACGATCGTCCAGGCGACGCACTCTCTCAACAAGCCCTGGTGTGTTTCGGTCTTTCACGACAACGCCGGTGTCATCAGGTTCGATGACAAGGACAATATCTGTTTCAAGGTCGAGACCCACAATCACCCTTCCGCGCTGGAACCCTTCGGCGGTGCGAATACGGGGGTCGGGGGCGTTATCCGCGATATCATGGGCACGGGGCTGGCCGCGAAGCCTGTCTGCAATACCGATGTCTTTTGTTTTGCTCCGCCGGAGTATTCGTTCAAGGACCTTCCCGAGGGCGCGCTCCATCCCAAGCGGGTCATGAAGGGCGTTGTGAGCGGGGTCCGGGATTATGGGAATAAAATGGGGATCCCGACGGTCAACGGGGCGGTCTGCTTCCACGAACACTATGTGGGAAATCCTCTGGTTTTTTGTGGGACCGTCGGGCTTTTGCCCAGGGGCCTTGAAAAGAAGGCAGCCCGAAAGGGAGACCTTGTTGTGGTGTGCGGCGGACGCACGGGCCGCGACGGGATCCACGGGGCCACGTTCTCGTCGGGGGAACTGACCCACGAATCCGAGACCGTCTCCTCGGGAGCGGTCCAGATCGGGAACCCGATCGAAGAAAAGAAGGTCGTGGACGTTCTTCTTCAGGCGCGTGATGAAGGCCTCTACAGCGCGCTTACGGATTGCGGAGCGGGAGGCCTCTCGAGCGCGGTCGGCGAGATGGGAGCCGAGTTGGGCGCGCGGGTCGATCTCGATGCCGTGCCGCTCAAGTACGCGGGACTCGATTATGCCGAGATCTGGATCTCCGAGTCGCAGGAGCGGATGGTCCTCGCGGTCCCGCCACAGAAGGTCGAGCGCTTCAAGGCCATCTTTGACCGGGAGAACGTCGAGATGGCGGTCATCGGGACGTTCACCGGGACCGGCCGGCTGGAACTGTTCTACCACGGCGTTCGGGTCTGTGACCTT
>JAAYZZ010000176.1 GCA_012514595.1 Elusimicrobiota bacterium | reverse complement strand
GATGAAGTCTGTTTTGGTGGATTCGGAATATTTCAACAACGTTGCACCGATCGAAACAGATCTCAAAGAGGTGGTGGACGATTCCCTGGCTTTTTCCCATTGGCCGAATCTGAAGGTCGTCAATCTGGTCCCGTCGGGGACAATGGTCCCCGTTGACGTTGTCCGGTTCGAGCATGTGTTGTTCAATATTATCAAGAATGCCGCTGAGGCCCTGGGGGGGCGGGAGGGGCGCGTGGTCTTGAGGACGGAGAAGACTGACGGCGAGATACGGCTTTTTGTTGAGGACAACGGCCCCGGGATCGCCCCCGAGGCTCTTTCGCACGTTTTTGATATCGGGTTCACGACCAAGGGACGGAGCGGAGGGGACGGGACCGGTTTGGACGTCATTAAGACCATCGTTGAGGCACATGGAGGGAGGATCTGGGCCGAGAACCGTCTGACGGGAGGGGCCCGGTTCGTGATCGCCTTATCTCTTGGGAGGACTGATCCGGCGGAGATCGGTCCCATTGTCGGGGGCGTTCAGGACCCAGTCCCTGTGGAGCAGGGGTGGCGTCGGTATGTCCGGGGTCCTCTGCTGGAGGATAAATACCAGCATGATGAGTACGATTTCTTCAACAATGAAGGGGAGGGAGATCCGCAGACCGCTTGGTTCCGGATGGGGTTCATGATGCGTCTGATCCTTGAGAAGCAGCGGATGTTCCCGCGAAAGATCGCGGTCCTGGGGTTCGGCATTTCCTGGTCCCAGGAACTCCTGGGGATCATATCTTATTTCTCGTCGGTCCACGAGCTTCACGGGGTTGATTATGTCTATGACCACATCCGGGAAGCGGCGGAGGGGTTGGAGCGGTATGGCTTCCCTCTGGACCAGGTTGTCCTGCATCAGCACCAGATCGGATATGAGGGGCCGCTTTCGGGTGTCCTCGGGACAGACATGGACTTCATCTATTCGAACAATATGTACATGGGGGACCCGGGGTCCTTTCCCGGAGCGGCGGAAGCGAGGAACATCATCGAGGCTCTTGCGCCGGGAGGGATTCTGTGCCTGGGCGCGGAGGTCCGCCAGGATTTCGTAGATGAGCTTCGAAAGTCCGGCCGGATCCTTTTTGAAAGTTTTGTTGCCTACGGGACGGTGATCTTCCAGAAGGATGCCGGCCAGCAGGACGCGCCTCATGCCGGAATGACCGCGCAAGACCCCGGCGGGATCGATCTCGGCGCAGGGATTCTGGATCTGACGGTCCGTTCCGACGGAAAAGGGATTTCTTTTGATCTGTCCCCCGAGGAGCTGGAGAGTTACCGGGAGGCCCCCGGACTGGTGCCGGTGGTCCTCGACGTCTATCCTCTCGAGAGCCTCTTTGATTTCTTTTCTTCGTCGACGCCTGTCGGTGGCGGGGCGTAGTCTTCCCTCCACGCCTTCATTCGAGAAATAATTACTGATTTTAGGGTTGACAAGCGGGATTTATGGGCTATATTTGAGGAAACTTTTCTCGATATCAGGGGCGCTCACAGAAAGGGGGGCATATGTTGGGAAAACCCGGCGTTTCTCGTTCGACACTCAAACGGCTTCCTTTGTATCTGCATCTTCTTGAGAGGATCTCTGCAGAAGGGGATGAAATGGTCTCCTGCACACGGATCGCCTCTGAATTCGATTTTGACCCCACCCAGGTGCGCAAGGACCTGGAGGCGACCGGGGCGTCCGGGACGGCACGCATCGGTTTTCGGGTCTCTCCCTTGATTTTCAGGATCCGTGAATTCCTCGGTTGGAACAATGCCCACGATGCGTTCCTGGTCGGGGTCGGGAATATGGGCAAGGCCCTTTTGGGTTATCAGGACTTTGAGAAGTACGGGCTCAATATCATCGCGGCCTTTGACAAGGATCCCCGCAAGGTCGGAGAAAAGGCCTTTGGAAAAGAGGTCCTGCCTTTAAAGAAGCTGGAAGGTCTTGTACGGCGCATGCATATCAATATCGGGATTGTGACGGTGCCTGCCGATCAGGCCCAAGAGGCTGTCGATCTTCTGGTTTCTGCCGGCGTGAAGGCGATATGGAATTTTGCGCCAGCCCCCATCCGGATCCCCGAGGGAGTTATCCTGGAGAATGCCCGTCTCACCCAAAGTCTGGCGGTCTTAACGAACAATTTAACGAGCAAGCTGCGTTAGGAACAGGAGTTCTTATGCCAATCGTGATGTATCGAAAGTTTGAAAAGGTTTGCGCGATCATTGAAAAGAACGGCGCTGACCCGTCGAAATTGATCCCGATCCTCCAGGAGGTCCAGGAGGAGTATCGTTATCTTCCGGAAGAGGTCATGACCTTTGTGGCGACCAGCCTGGGTCTTTCGCCGGCCAAGGTCTACGGGGTCGCGTCGTTTTACGCGCATTTTGCCCTTCAGCCCAAGGGCAAATATGTGATCCGTTTGTGTGACGGTACGGCGTGCCATGTCAAGGGGTCCAACGGGATCCTGGAAGCTCTTTTCAAGAAACTGGGGCTCGACGGAAAGAAAACCACGACCGATGACATGCTCTTCACTGTCGAGACGGTTTCCTGCCTGGGGGCCTGTGGACTTGCACCAGTCGTGGTCATTAATGACAAGGTTTATGGACAGGTGACGCCGGAAAAGGCTGTCGCCCTTGTCGAGGAGATCCGAAAGAAGGAGACTGCCGATGTGTCAGTTTAAGAATGCCGCAACGATCGCATTTGAAGGGCGGGAGGGATTGCGGAAGATCGTGATCTGTACCGGGACGGGTTGTGTGGCCAATGGGGCAATGGATGTCCACAGCGCTTTTGTTGTGGAACTGAAGGCCGCGGGTCTTGATGTTGTCGAGACGTTTGGCGCGCTCAAAGGGGTGTCGGAACCGGGGGGGGCGGCCTATCTGTCCAAGAGCGGATGCCAGGGATTTTGTCAAATGGGACCCCTTGTGGAGGTCCTCCCCCTGGGGGTTCTTTATAACAAGGTTCGCGCCGAGGATGTCAAGGAGATCGTGACGAGGACCATTCGCGCCGGGGAGATCGTCGAGAGGCTGTTGTATACCGACCCTGTGAGCAAGAAGCAGTGCCGGTCTCAGGAGGCGATCCCCTTTTATCAGCGTCAGTCCCGGTTCGTCCTGAAGCAGTGCGGGGAATTGAATCCGGAGGATCTCGAGGAGTATTCTGTGATCCGGGGCTATGAGGCGGCGAAGCGGTGTTATACGGAGATGACCCCCGAGGCTGTCTGTCAGGATATGATTGCGGCAGGACTGCGCGGCCGGGGAGGCGGAGGGTTCCCGACGGGGAAGAAGTGGGACATCTGCAGGGTGCAAAAGAACGAGAAGAAATATATTATTTGCAACGGGGATGAAGGGGATCCCGGGGCTTTTATGGACCGTTCGGTCATGGAGGGGAACCCCCATTCCGTCATTGAGGGCATGATGATCGCGGCCTATGCGATCGGGGCTGATGAGGGATATGTGTATGTCCGGGCCGAGTATCCGCTGGCGGTCAAGAGGGTGCGTAAGGCCTGTCAGGACGCGCGGAAGGCCGGGATCTTGGGGGACAATGTTTTTGGCACGGGGCGCAGACTGCACATTCACGTGATGGAGGGGGCCGGGGCATTTGTGTGCGGAGAAGAGACCGCTCTCATTT
>JAAYZZ010000175.1 GCA_012514595.1 Elusimicrobiota bacterium | reverse complement strand
GTCAATATAAAAAGGACCCGAGGGCCTGATGCGCGCATTAGGGTCCGGAGGCACCGTTTTTTATCCAGTATCAATCCACAGGAGGTCTTAAACGTGTACACAACAGAAATCTTCACCAAGATCGTCAAGAGGAACGGAGCCGAGGTCAACTTTGAACCCGAGAAGATCACGAAGGCCCTTATCAAGGCCGGGCAGGCTTCTGGAGAGTTCGGGGAGGACGTGGCGCAGAAGCTGACCATCCGGGCCCTGAACCTCGCGCTGCAGGCCTACCCGAAGCAGCTTCCGACGGTGGAGGGGATCCAGGATATCGTCGAGGAGGTCCTTCTCACGTCCCCTTACCGCAAGACGGCGAAGTCCTATATCATTTATCGGGACCAGCATGCGCGCATGCGCGAGGTGGCCTCTTCCTTTAACGTGAACCTCGTGGACCAGTATCTCTCGCGTCACGACTGGAAGGTCAAAGAGAATTCCAACATGGCCTATTCGCTCCAGGGCCTCAACCACTATATCTCTTCCGAGGTCTCGAACGCTTACTGGCTGAACAAGATCTATCCCGAGGAGATCCGCGATGCGCATCAGGACGGGGATTTCCATATTCATGATCTCAACAGCCTCAGCGTCTACTGCGTGGGCTGGGACCTTTATGACCTTTTGCTGCAGGGCTTCAAGGGGGCCTCTGGAAAATCCGAGTCGCGTCCCGCCAAGCATTTCCGCAGCGCGCTGGGGCAGGTTGTGAACTTCTTCTATACGCTCCAGGGGGAGGCGGCCGGCGCCCAGGCGTTCTCGAATTTTGATACGCTCCTGGCCCCGTTCATCGCCTACGACGGATTGAGCTACAAGGATGTGCGTCAGGCCCTCCAGGAGTTCCTGTTCAATGTCAATGTCCCGACCCGCGTGGGTTTCCAGACGCCGTTCACCAATGTCACGCTTGATGTGCGCGTGCCCTCCTACTACAAGGAGAAGGGCGTCATCATCGGGGGCGAGGTCCAGGAGAAGACCTACGGCGAGTTCCAGAACGAGATGGACATGTTCAACCGCGCGTTCCTGGAGGTCATGCTCGAGGGCGATGCGAAGGGCCGGGTCTTCACCTTCCCGATCCCGACCTACAACATCACCAAGGATTTCGACTGGAACAATCCGCAGCTCGAGACCCTCTGGAACATGGCCGGCAAGTACGGGATCCCGTATTTCGCCAACTACATCAATTCCGACATGAATCCCGAGGATGCCCGCAGCATGTGCTGCCGCCTCCGGATTGACAACCGGGAGCTCAATTCCCGCGGCGGAGGTCTTTTCGGCGCAGCCCCCCTGACGGGATCGATCGGGGTCGTCACGATCAACATGCCGCGTCTGGGTCACATCTGCCAGAACGAGGAGACCTTCTATGCGAACCTGGAGCACATGATGCTTCTGGCCAAGGAGAGCCTCGAGATCAAGCGGAAGATCCTGGAGAACCTGACGGATGATGATCTTTATCCCTACATGAAGTTCTACCTTCGCAGTATGCGTTCCCGTTTCCAGCAATACTGGAAGAACCACTTCTCGACCATCGGGCTCGTCGGGATGAACGAGTGCTGTCTCAATTTCCTCGGGGAGGGGATCGCCACTCCCAAGGGCAAGAAGTTCGCGGAGGATGTTCTGGACTTCATGCGCAAGGTCCTCATCAAGTTCCAGCAGGAGACAGGCAATAACTATAATCTCGAAGCGACACCGGCGGAAGGCGTGTCCTATCGTCTGGCCCGCATGGACAAGGAGAAGCATCCGGACTTGAAGCGCGACTGTCCCCAGGAGGCCGCCGGGGGGGATCCGTTCTACTCGAACTCGACCCATCTTCCCGTTTTCCATACGGATGACATCTTCGAGGTCTTTGACCATCAGGACAGTCTCCAGACGCGCTATACGGGCGGGACGGTCATCCATGTGTTCGTCGGGGAGAGGGTGCAGAGCACGGAGGCCGTGAAGAATTTTGTCCGCACGGTCTGCACGAAATACAGTCTGCCCTACTTCACGCTGTCGCCGACCTTCAGCGTATGCCCGACCTGCGGGTATGTGGCGGGAGAGCACGAGAACTGCCCGAAGTGCAATGAGCACGAATGCGAGGTCTATTCGCGGATCGTCGGGTATCTGCGCCCCGTGGCCCAGTGGAACAAGGGCAAGAAGGCGGAGTTCGGCCTCAGAAAGACCTATAGCGTATGCACATCGGGGGCCTGCTCAAGTTCTCACTGATCGATTATCCGGGGAAGGTGGCAGCGGTGGTGTTCACCCAGGGGTGTAACTACCGCTGCCCCTTCTGCCATAATCCCGAACTGGTCCTTCCCGAGCTCTTCCACGAGCCCATCCCCGAGGCCGAGGTCTTTTCCTTCCTTGAGAAACGGCGTGGCCAGCTGCAGGGTGTCACCGTGACCGGAGGAGAGCCTACCCTTCATCCGGACCTGATCCCGTTTCTTCAACGGATCAAATCTCTCGGGTATCTGGTCAAGCTGGACACCAACGGTTCGCGTCCCGACGTTGTCGAGGAGATCGTGTCCCTGGGCTGTGTGGACTATCTGGCCATGGACATCAAGACATCGCCCGAGAACTATTGTAAGGCGACCGGAGTTGCCGCCGACATAGAGGCGGTCCAACGTTCGATCCGTATCATCAGGGGGTCGGGGATCGCGCATCAGTTCCGGACCACGACGCTTAAAAGCCTCGTTGCCGAGAAGGACCTAAAAGCGATCCAGGCCCTGATAGGTCCTGACGATGAGTACAGGCTCCAGGCCGCACAGCTTAAGACCAAGGTCCTGGATTATGCGAGTCTGGCAGATGTGGCCGATTATTTACCAGAAGAGATCGGGGCGCTGAAGGCGTTTTATGAAAATCTTCCGGACCGAAAGAAGGAGGCGATATGAAAGCCCTTTTGGTGCACTATCTTCCGAGAAAACAGAGGTCCAGGACCAAGGTCCTTTTCGATCATGCGGCCGGTATTTTGCGGGATCGCAAGATTTCCTGCGAGAATCTGGATCTCTGCCGCGAGGTGCCTGATCTGTTCACTCCGGAACGCCTTTCCGTCTATTATGAGCGGAATTACGGCGGGAATAAAGTTTCCGACGAGAAAGCCCGTTTGATGTCCGGGATGGACGGGATGGCCCATCAGCTGACAGGCGCCGATCTTCTTGTGATCGCTTTTCCCATGCACAACTTTTCCCAGCCTGCGATCGTCAAGGCCTGGTTCGACAGCGTTCTGCAGAAAGGGGTGACGTGGGATCTGTCCCCCCAGGGCTACGTGGGGCGCATGAAGGGGAAGAAGGCCCTCGTTTTGTCGTCGAGCGGAGGGGTGTATGAGGGGGAGGGGCAGGCCATGGAGCATGCGATGAGCCTCACCCGTCTCCATCTTTCCTTCATGGGATATGATGTGAAGACCGTGACCGCTGCGGGGATCAACCAGTTCCCAGACCGGGAGCAGGAGATCCTTGAGGAGGCGAAGCGGTCCATTGATCAGGCGGTCTCAGGGATGTTCTCCGACGGAGACTGCTGCCCCGGGGGCTGCGTCTGCCGATAGGAGCGCTGTCCGGTCCTCATTCTCGAAAAAGGGAACGCGATTTTGATATTGCGTTCCTTTCCTTTTCATTTATAATCTATTCAATTTCTTAAAGAAGCATCTCTGCCCCACTGTTGAGGGCAGTGAGCGTTAATAACAAGGAGAGGGTATGAAAAAGGTTTTGTGGTGTCTTGTGGCGGTTCTCGGACTGATGGGATCAATGGTGTTTTCCGTGCAGGCGCAGGAGGCGATGGAGGAGACTGATCAGACAGGCGTCCCTGTTGAGGAGCCGGTCGCGCAGCAGAATGAGGGCAAGTTTTCTTTTGGAGAGGTTGTCAGCATCACGGAGAACGAGTTGATCCTTAAGGAGTATGATTTTGCCCAGGATGCGGATGTCGAGGCGACCTACACGATCAAGGCAGATACCGAGCTTGGCAACATCGATGCCGTGACCGACTTGGTCCCGGGGGACAGCGTGGTCCTGGATTATATGGAAGAAGATGGCAAGCGTGTTGTGATGACCCTTGTCAAGGAAGAGGCTGAAGAGGTCGCCCCTGCGATGGATGAGGGGACGGACTATCAGGAAGAGGCGCCCATGGATATCGGCGGGACCGATACGGGGGCCCCTGTTGTAGAGGAGGCGCAGACCGAAGCGCCGGCTGAAGGTTACTAAGCCGAATTCGGTCAGGGCGAAAGTCCCCTGATTTGGGGACAGTGGATCAAACAGTATCATCAGAAAGAGAATCGTATGGAAAAAGGAAAAGTGAAGTGGTTCGATCGCAAGAAGGGTTATGGATTCATCACCATGTCGGACGGTAAGGACGTCTACGTCCATTACAGCGGCATTCAGGCGGATGGGTTCAAGTTCCTCGTGGACGGCGAAGAGGTCGAGTTCGAGGTCCAGGAGGATACCCGTGGTCCCAAGGCCGTGAATGTGGTTCGTCTGAACCCGCCGCCGGATGACCGTGTGCGTCGCATGGGGGCTTAAGCGTCCGCGTTTGATCGATATCCCAAAGGGATGGGGGAAACCCCATCCCTTTTTCTTTTTAGGGGTTATGAATATTCCCCGGCATTTCTCCGTCGAGGGCCTGTAAAGGGTGTTAAAGAATGCACCATCCCGAATTCTTCCTTGACACTCTAACACCTTGTTGATACGATACTTCCACATTTTTGCTCCTTTTCGATCAACAGGGTTTTTTTATCTAAAACAGGAGAGAGGACATGACCAAGAAGGACATCGTTTTAAGGATCACGGACATGACAGGCATCAAGCAGGTGGACGTCAAGAAGATCGTCCAGAAGACGTTTGATGTGATTGTCGAAAGCCTTAACCGCAACGAAAAAGTGGAGTTGCGGAATTTCGGTGTCTTTAAGGTCAAGGAGCGCCGCGCCCGTTTTGGCCGCAACCCGCGCACCGGGGACAGCGTTCCTGTCCCGCCCCGTCGCGTCGTGGTTTTCAAGGCCGGCCTTGAGATGAAGCAGAAGGTGAAATAAGGCCACTTTTTTGAAAAGACCTCCCGGGGCGTGATACGGTCACGCCCCTTTCATGTTTTGTTTATGGATCCAAAGATCACAACACCCCGCGGGACAGTCGATATCCTTCCGTCGGAGATCTCTGCCTGGACCTTTGTCGAGGGGGTCGCGCGCGGCCTTTTTTCTCGTTACGGTTATCGCGAGATCCGGACCCCGGTCTTTGAGGATGTCGGACTTTTCAAGCGCTCCCTGGGGGACACGACCGAGGTCGTGAACAAACAGCTTTTAGAGGTCCGCAGCCAGCGCGCTGATGGGCCCGAGGCGCCGTTTGCCCTGAGGCCCGAGGGAACCGCGCCTGTTGTCCGGGCCTATAATGAAAAGAATCTGGGCCGGGAAGAGTATCTCTCCAAGTTCTTTTACATGGGCCCCATGTTCCGGGGGGAGCGGCCTCAGCGGGGACGTCTTCGCCAGTTCCATCAGATCGGTGTTGAGGCGATCGGCCGCGGGGCGGACCATCCCCTCGTCGATGCGGAGATCCTCACTCTTGCGGTCGATCTTCTTAAGTCTTTGGGAGTTCATGGTTTCCGTCTTCAGATCAATAGTTTGGGCACCAAAGAGGATAAAGCCGCCTTTTCCGAATGGTTGAGGACCGCCCTCAAGGACAAGGTCCAAGGGCTTTCCGAGACAGCGCGGGATCAGTATGAGCGGAATGTCTTTCGTCTTTTGGATTCCAAGGATCCTGCCTGTCAGGAGGTCATCCGGGGACTTGAGATCGGCCAGAAGCATCTCTCTCAGGGAGGCCGGGAATATTTTGACGAGGTCCGCCGGAATCTGGATGCCTTGGGCATCGCCTATGAGGTCTCGCCGCGTCTGGTGCGCGGGCTGGATTATTACACGCATACGGTCTTTGAGATCACGTGTGATAAACTCGGTGCCCAGGATGCGATCGGAGCGGGGGGACGCTACAACGGCCTGATCGAGCAGCTCGGCGGCGGGGACCCGCGTCTGGGAAAGCCGTTCGGGGCGATCGGTTTCGCCTTCGGGATCGAACGTATCCTTCTGGCCCTCGAAGGCCAGGCGTTCCCGACTCGCGATGACCTTGAGGTCTTTGTGATCGCCGGGTCTGCGGCGTTGGCTCATGAGGCGTTCGTTCTTGTCCAGAAACTTCGGTCCGAGGGGATCAGGGCCGACATGGACCACACGGCCCGTCCGTTCAAGAAACAGATCGAGGAGGCGGACCGCCGTGAGGCTTCGTTCGCCGTGATCCTCGGGGAGGAAGAGGCCCGGGCGGGCCAGGTTGCGATCAAGAACATGACGACGGGCGATCAGGTCGTCATTTCTCGGAATGACATTGTTTCCAGGGTCCGCGAAAAGTGCGGGCGATGTTCCGGATAAATCAGAGAAAGGCAGTCATGTTACGGACACACACGTGTGGAGAGTTAAGACCTGAACACAAGGACCAGGAGGTCGTTCTTTGCGGATGGGTGCATCGCCGTCGGGATCACGGAAAGCTGACCTTCATTGATATCCGCGACCGTTACGGGGTGACCCAGGTCGTGTTCGTTCCGTCGGTGGCCAAACCTGCGCACGAACTGGCCCAGAAGCTGGGACCCGAATTCGTGGTCCGGATCAAGGGAACGGTCAATGTCCGTCCCGAGAAGAATGTGAACAAGGACCTTGCGACCGGCGGGATCGAGCTTTTGGCCAAGGAACTCGAGATCCTCAATGACAGCAAGGTCCCGGTCTTCGAGATCGACGGGGATGTCGATGTCACCGAGGAATTGCGCCTGACCTACCGGTATCTGGATATCCGTCGGGACAAGATGCGTGAATCGCTTCTTTTGAGGCACAAACTGGCTAATACGGTCCGGTCGTTCCTGAACGCAGAGGGATTCTGTGAGGTGGAGACGCCTGTCCTCACCAAGTCGACGCCGGAGGGCGCGCGTGATTTTCTGGTGCCGTCGCGTCTGAACCAGGGACAGTTCTATGCCCTGCCACAGTCGCCGCAGCTTTTCAAGCAGCTCCTCATGGTGTCGGGGATGGACCGTTATTATCAGATCGTCAAGTGCTTCCGCGACGAGGACCTTCGGGCCGACCGTCAGCCGGAGTTCACCCAGATCGATATGGAGATGTCCTTTGTTGACGAGGAGGATGTCTTCTCGCTCACCGAACGGATGTTCCAGAAGGTGCTCAAGGAGACCAAGGGGATCGATCTTCCTGTTCCGTTCCCGCGCATGACCCATGCGGAGGCCAAGGCGAAGTACAATTCCGACAAGCCGGACATCCGCAAGAACAAGGAGGACAAGAACGAATTCGCGTTCCTGTGGGTCACGGACTTTCCGCTCTTTAAGTGGAGCGAGGAGGAGAAGCGCTGGGACAGCGAGCACCATCCCTTCACCTCGGTCCATCCCGAGGATGTCGCGAAACTCGAGGGAAAAGACCTTTCCAATATCCGTTCCCGGGCCTATGACCTTGTCTTGAACGGCAATGAGATCGGCTCCGGTTCCATCCGTATTCACCGTCGGGATGTCCAGAAGAGGATCTTTGACATCATCGGCCTGGGGGCCGAGGAGATCGAGGCGCGGTTCGGATTTCTTTTGAGGGCCTTCGAGTACGGCGCACCGCCGCATGCGGGGGTGGCTTACGGCCTGGACCGTCTGGTTGCGCTTCTTTCGGGCCTGGATTCGATCCGGGACACGATCGCCTTTCCCAAGACCCAGCGGGGGAGTTGTCTTTTGGCCGATGCGCCTTCTGTGGTGAATGAGAAGCAGATGCGGGAGCTTGGTCTTCTCGCGGTCACGAAGAAATAGGGGGGGGAATTCCCATGAGACAACACATTTTTTTTGGAACGATCCTGATCGGGATCCTTGCCTTATCCGGGTGCGTCCAGACGCGGGCCTATCTGGAGGACCGTGAGCGCGTGGACCAGGACCTTCCAGGGATGCGGGGGTTCGCGGCCGAAGAGCAGGCCCCTCGCAAGAAGACACGTAAGGTGATCGTCCTGGAGGTCTCGGAAAAGACCCGCGCTGGGGCGGGGACCAGTCTTCCCGGCAGGACCCTTGTCCAGACTGTTCCGGCGAGCGATGGGGAGGAGATCAGGACGCCTACCGGCACACTTCCCGGATTTTCGGGGGAGGCCCTTCTTCCGCCCGCGTCCGCACTCCCGGTGCAGTACAAGGTCGAGAAGGACGATACGCTGCAGAAGATCGCCAAGAAATTTTACGGTTCCTACAGTCGATGGACCGTGATCTATGATGCCAATCGGGATGTGATCAAGGACCCCAATTTCCTGAAACCGGGGACCGTGCTCACGATCCGTCCGCTCGAGGTCAAGGCCCCGGCGGCGGAGTGAACAGACAGATCAATGGAGGATAGACACGTATGATCCTGAATCTCAAGTTCGACGACAATCGCGATATCCAGCTTCTGTTCGGGAAGTATGACGAGAATCTCAAGGTCATCGAAAAGGAGTTCGGGGTCCGCATTTACCGGACCCATGAGGGGCTGCGGATCGACGGGCAGGACGAGAAGGTCAGCCAGGTCGGAGAGCTGTTCAATTATCTCCTCGACATCGTCAAGAGCGGTCGTGTCGTCAAGAAGCGTGACATTCTCTTCGCGACCCGTGTGGCCGAGCAGGAGCAGGAGGCCGGTCTCAAGAGGTTGTCCAAGGAGAAGATCGAACTGCCGGTCAAGGGCGGTCTCATCACCCCCAAGACCAAGGGGCAGATCGAGTACGTCGAGGCGATCAAGAAACACGATATCGTCGTCGGGATCGGGCCCGCAGGGACCGGAAAGACGTATCTGGCCATGGCCATGGCGGTCAACGCCCTCAAAAAGGGGCTGGTCCGCCGCATCATTTTGACACGTCCGGCGGTCGAGGCGGGGGAGAACCTCGGGTTCCTTCCCGGGGAACTGGAGCAGAAGGTCATGCCGTATCTCCGTCCTCTTTATGACGCGCTCTATGAAATGATCGAGCCCGACAAGGTCGAGCAGTACGCGGAGCACGGGGTCATTGAGGTGGCGCCTTTGGCGTACATGCGCGGCCGTACCTTCAATGAGTCCTTCGTCATCCTGGACGAGGCGCAGAATTCAACGCCCGAGCAGATGAAGATGTTCCTGACGCGTATGGGGTTTGACTCCAAGATGATTGTCACAGGCGATGTGACCCAGAGCGACCTGCCCGAGGGGACGCCCAATGGTCTGGTCCAGGTCGAGAAGGTCCTGGGCCGGGTCGAAGAGATCAAATTTGTGCACCTGACCGCCGAAGACACGGTCCGGCATGAACTGGTGCAGAAGATCATCGAGGCCTATGAGCAGTATCTTAAGCATTAAAAGAGAAAGCCTAGCGGCGGGGGTCCTTTTTTTCGCCCTGATCCTCGGCTACTGCATTGTGGCCGGGCTTTCGCTGTTTATCGCGCTCCTTCTGGTGATGTATGCCTTGCATCTTGTCTTTTTCCGGAAGGTCGCCGGGCGCAGGCTTCTTCAGATCAGTTTTCTCGTTACCCTGATGGCCGCGACCGCGGTCGGGGTCAACACGTACTCGGACCTTTCGCCGTATTATCTTCCTGTGGCCGCTGTCCCCATGATCACCATGCTGCTCTTCAGCGAGATCCCGCTGGCCTTCTCGATGGCGCTCATTACCAGCGCGCTGGTGACACTTCTCGTCGGAGAAGGGGTTGATTTTCTCCTGATCTTTTTCTTGAGCGGCTGGGCCTCGGCGTATGTGGTCCGGGGGGCCCGCATGCGCGGGGAGGTCCTTTTGGCCGGACTTCTCGCCAGCGCCCTTCAGGGCGGGGGATACATCCTTTTCCACCAGGAGCTTGGGGCCTTTGTCTGGACGGGAGCCTTGAAGCCGCTGTTGATCAGCGGGATCCTTTCCGGAGGTGTTGTGCTGGTGACCCTTCGG
>JAAYZZ010000174.1 GCA_012514595.1 Elusimicrobiota bacterium | reverse complement strand
TCCCAGAAGATTGTCCGGGGCCAGCATGTGGAATGTCTTGATCGTTCCATCGCTGTTCCACTCCGGGATGACGATCGCGCCCCGGTCTCCGTCGAGATCAAAGGCGATCCCGAAATCCGCCCTGGTCTCGATGATCCGCCTCTCCAGAGCCGCACGATTCCTGGCGATCGACGGGTCCGCGTCGTGAAGCCCCGAGATCTCCCGGCCATCCAGATGCAGCCCCTCGACCTGGGCCCCCAGATTCTCGAACGCACCGGCCGCCACAGGACCGCTGGGCGTATGGGACCCCTCGATCACAACCTTGAGACCGGCCAAGGGCTTTTCCGAGGACGAGGCCAGGACCTCCTCGACCTTGGCCTCCGCATCTCCCTCCTTGATGTCTCGACCGAGATCATACAAGGATCCGTTGCGGGCCGCCGTGATCCCCACGGCCGTATTGAAGCGGATCGCGGCCTCTTCCACGCGCTCGCGCGAAAGCGTTCCGAAAGAATCCCCCTTCATCTCGTCGATCCTCGAGGGATCTGCCACGATCTCCCGGACCATCCTCAAGGACTCGATCTGGATCTCCGGCGTGGTAAGGCTGCGGACGTTCCCGCCGAGCACTCCCAGCTGGGTCACCTTGAACCCGCGTACGATCATATCGGGCTGGAGATGCCTCATGATCCGCTCAACGGTCTGTTCCTCATAAAAATGTGCGAGTTCCTTCCGGGTCTCCTCCAGGCTCTGACGGATCTGCACAGCGTCCGCCCCGGCCCTCTTGAGAAGTCCGGTATTGATCATATCCAGCAGGATCGACCTCCAGTCGGATCCGATCTTCTCGAACTCGTCAAGCGTCACAACACCGTCGGGCTGGGCCACATGGCTTGCCGTGTTAAAGACAGTCATCAGCCATTCCCGGCTCTGAACGGCCCACGAGTAGGACGTCACGCAATTGGGCTCATCGCCGATGAAGACAACATTGAGCCCCGCGTAACGGAACGCCGCGACCTGGGCGTCCACGATCTCGGCATCGATCTTGCGCGCATCGCGGGCGATCAGGACATCGCGCGTGGTGATCCCCTCCCTCTCCGCCTTTGCCAGGGCCATCTTCGCCCAAACCAGAGACATGATGAAGACGACCTCGGGCTTCAGCATCTTGAAATCCTTCACATACCGATAATCATAATCCCGGAACATGTCGGGATTGAGATCGCTCCCGGTCACCTGACGGGCCAGAGGAAGCCACAGGGCTATATCGCCCTCCACATCGCTCCAGGCCATGGCCCCGTCGAAGGATCCCACCAGGGCGTCCGCCTCGGCCTGAAGAGCTTCCGATTTTCTCACCGCGAACTCTGCCATCTGGGGATCGGAACCGAAGCGGTCCTGCAGAGACTGCTGCTCCGCGAAGATCGCCTCCAGCCGCGCCAGGACCTGCTCTTGTAACAAGGAGGTGTTCGCTTCGGCGCCATCCGTGGTCTTGACCGCATCGAACGCGGCCAAAAGGTTTGCCAGCCGATCCCCCTCAAAAAGACGCATATCCGCCGGGCCAAAGGTCCCGTCGGCAGAAAGTGTTCGACCCGAGACCGTGAACTCCGCCCGCGTCGGTGTGACCGCAAGCTCCGCCCCGTTGTCGTAAACAAGACGGATACTGTCTTTCCTCAAGAAGACCTGCTTCACGACAGATTGCTGCAGACGGATCTCCGTGAGCGCGACCTGTGGGTCCACAGGCTCTTCAGAAGTCGCTTCGGGGACAGAAAGGGCCGCAGCCGCCGGTGCTACTTCCTGCGTCTGACTCGCATACGCCCCAAAATACGCACGCCGCCCCTGATAC
>JAAYZZ010000018.1 GCA_012514595.1 Elusimicrobiota bacterium | reverse complement strand
GCGGCCTTTAATAAAGTTTTGTCACAGAGGATCTTCGAGGAGGCCGGGGTCCTCGTGCCGAGGACCGTTGTGGTCAGATCCCATTCTTTTGATGTGGGCCGTACTGTCGAGCTTCTGGGGGGATATCCTCTGGTCGTCAAACCCGCCTGCGAGGGCTCCAGCATCGGGGTCGTCCTTGCCGGGGATGAGCCGGCCCTCAAGGAGGGGGTTGCGCAGGCCTTGACCTTCGGGGGGGATGTTCTCATCCAGGAGCATGTTCAGGGCCGGGAGATGACGGTCGGCATCCTCGGACAGGCGCCGCTTCCCGTCGTAGAGGTTGTCGCGGAGAAGTCCTTTTTTGATTTTGAGGCCAAGTATCAGGCCAGGACCACCCGGTATGATGTCCCGGCCCGCCTGTCAGAACCTCTGGCCGCGATCGTACAGGCCGAGGCCCTCAAGGCATATCGGGCGCTCGGGTGCGACGGATTCGGGAGGGCGGATGTCATCCTTACGCAGGACCACCGTCCATTTGTTCTGGAGGTGAACACCATTCCAGGATTCACGCAGACAAGCCTTCTTCCGAAGGCGGCGCGCGCCGCAGGCCTCGATTTTTCGAAGCTTTGTTTAACTCTTGTGGACATGAGTTATGGCAAGAAAAAGACCGCAGTCGAGACCGCTGACCATAAATCTTGAGGTCTTTTTCCAGATCGCTCTCGTGCTCCTTGTCCTTGTCGCGGGTGTCTTCGGGGTCCAGGCCGTACGCTCCTTCCTGAAAGGGGAGGGGCTTTTTCTTATCAAAGACGTTGTTGTCGACGAGCGTCTGGGGTCCCTCGAGGTGAAGGAGGCCGAGACGCTCAAGGGGAAGAATATTTTTGAGGCCGACCTTTCCCGTGTAGAGAATCTCGTTCGTCAGCGGTATCCGCGCATCGGCGGTCTCCAGCTGGTCCGTCGGCTTCCCGACGCGATCCTGGTCCAGGGCGTCCCGCGCGAGGCCCTGTCGCGGGTGGCGACCCCGGCAGGGACGATGGTCCTGTGCACCGACGGTGTCCTGGTCTCTCCGGCTGTCTTTGAGGAGACGGGTGATCTTCCCGTCGTGAAAGGACTCTCCATCGAGGGGCGTTCTGTCCCGTCCCGGGACGTGATCGCTGTTCAGGGGATCCTGGAGGAGTTCGTCCATTACGCAGAGCTTAAGGATCTGAAGGTCCTGGAGATCGACATGCACGATCCTGAAAAGATCGTTTGCAGTATCGGTTCCGGCAAGACCATGATCGATGTCTATCTTGACGAGTCCCGGGCCCGGGCTCAGGTCCGGGTCCTCGCCGGGATGATGGGGCGGGCGGGGCTCATCATGGGAGAGATCAAATATATTGATCTGCGTCTCGGCGATCCGCTGGTCGCCAGAAAGATGAAGAGATGATGCGTTGGCCCGTTCTCCAGAAGTTCTTCAAGGACCGTTTCTATTGCGGACTTGATATCGGCGCCTCCCGGATCAAGGCGTGTCTTTCGCGCGCCAAAGATGCCGAGAACCTCGAGATCCTCGCCGTTCATGAGGTGGAGACCCGGGGTATCCGGGGGGATTCTGTGAACGATATCGGGCAGGCCTCTGCCGCGGTCGGTGAGGCCCTGGAGATGCTCACCCGTCGGACAAAGATCCGTTTCTCTGATGTCTATCTGGGTGTCGGGGGGGATATGGTCGATATCCGCATGAGCCGGGCGGTGATCCCTCTTGTCGAGCGCGGGAACAAGATGATCGTTCCGGCCGATATCCGGGCGGCTCGGAAACAGGCGCGCCTCCTGGGGGTCAGGATCGATGAGGAGGTCGTGACCGACCTTGTCCGGCATTTCAAGGTCGATGATGTCGGGATCGCCAATGATCCCGTCGGTCTTTATGGACGGAAATTGGAGGTCGAGGTCTTTCTCGTCGTCATGAACAATACCAGGATGCGGAACCTCACCCGTGTGGTGCGGCAGGCCGGGTATGAGATCGGCCGGATCGTTTTCAATATGGAGGCCCTGGCCGAGGCCGTCGTCGAGCGTCAGGACCGGGTCGAGGGGTGCGTTCTTGTCGACCTGGGGGCCGAACGGACGGACATCCTTGTTTTTAAGGATGGGCTTCTCAAGCATTTCAGCCGGGCTCTCTTTGGCGGGGGACGGCTCACCCGGATGCTTTCCAAGGAGATGGGACTTCCTCTGGACTTGGCGGAAGATATCAAGAAGACCTACGGCCGTGTCGGGGCTTCCGGGCATCCCGGGGCCCCCGAAGAGGTTTTGGTCAAGCGCGAGGAGGGTTTTGTGCCGCTTCAGCGTTCGACGATCGACGGGATCATCGAGCAGGACGTCAGGGAGCTGATCAGGCATATCCAGGATTCCGTCGCGGCCTCCGGCCAGGAGGGGCAGATCAAGCGGGGGATCGTGATGTCCGGCGGAGGGGCCATCCTGACCGGGCTCATGGAGCGCATCGAGGATGCGGTCGGCCTGCCGGTCGTGATGGCGCGCAACATTCCGGGTCTCAACAATTCCGCGCTCTATTCGGTGGCGACGAGTCTGGCCGAGATGGGGTATCGCGGAGGGCTGCGGTATCTTTTTGACAGTCGCAAGCCCAAGGACTGGGTCGACCTGGTCCGGGGCCGCGTTGAGAATTTCTTTAATGAATATTTCTGACGAACGAGGGGAGAATCAAGAGTCCCCGGAGGAGAGGCCATGGCCCGCAAGATCCTGATCGTCGACGATGACCGGCTGAACACGACGCTGATCCGTTTCACGCTGAAGGAGATGGGGTATGATGTTGTGAGCGCGGATGACGGTCGCTCCGGAATCCAGGCGATGAGCGCCGAGCGGCCGGACCTGATCGTTCTGGATATCCAGATGCCGGGGATGTCGGGTTTCGAGTTCATGAACGAGCTCAAGACCATGCCCCAAGGGGCGGCCATCCCTGTCATCATGCTGACGGCGAACGAGACGCTCCAGGATGTCTTTTTTTCCGAGGGGGTCAAGGGGTATCTGGTCAAGCCCGTGGATCCCAAGGTTCTCGAGGCCAAGATCCGGGGATGCCTGGGGTCGGGATGAGACTCTCGGATTTTGACTACCATCTTCCTCCCGGGCTGATCGCCCAGCATCCCTCCGAACCCCGGGATGCGGCGCGTCTTATGATCTTGGACCGCTCGGCCGGGACGATTCGGCACGATATCTTCCGAAACATCGCGGACCATCTTCCGGGCCCGTGCCTTTTTGTGATCAATAACAGTCGTGTCGTTCCGGTACGCCTGTTGGGGGTCAAGTCCCGGAACGGTTCTTCCGTCGAGATTCTTCTTCTCAAGAAGATCGATGCCCGGCATTTTGAGGCCATGCTCAAGCCCTTGCGCCGGATCCGGGAGGGAGAGCCTCTCGAGTTCCCCGGGGGGATCAGGGCCTGTTTGGTCGACCGGGAGAAGAGGATCGTGCGTTTTGAGAAGGCGGGGGTCCTGAAAGTCCTGGAACGGTTCGGGCATATTCCTCTCCCGCCTTACATCCGCCGTCCCGACGAGGAGAGGGACCGGGAGGATTATCAGACGGTCTATGCGAAAAAAAGCGGGTCCGTGGCCTCTCCCACCGCAGGGCTCCATTTTACTGATGGTCTTCTGAAGGGGTTGAGGAGGAAAGGTCACGCATTTTCCGAGGTCACCCTCCATGTCAATTATGGCACCTTTAAGCCCGTCGAGACGGAGGATGTGACGCGGCATCCCATGCACACGGAGACCTATGAGATCCCTTCTGCCGCGTTGCGATCCATCACGGAGACGGGGAAGAAGGGACGGAAGGTTCTCGCGGTCGGCACGACGAGTTGCCGGACGATAGAGTCGTATGCTCGGACAAAGAGCGTAAAGCGGGACACCGCGCTTTTTCTTTATCCCGGTGCCGCGTTCGCTCTGACCGATGTTCTTTTGACGAATTTCCATCTTCCTCGCACGACACTCCTCATGCTGGTGTCGGCCTTTGCGGGAACGGATCTTGTCCGCCGGGCTTATGCCGAGGCGGTACGCGAGCGCTACCGGTTCTTCAGTTACGGGGACGCGATGCTGATCGTGTGATATCCCGGCGTTTGACAGCACCCGGAACTGTTTTTAAACTGACCGTGCCCCGTTTTGCAAAGGAGGGCTTATGGATCCTGTCGTGAAAAAGAATGTTTTGAGGGCCCAGAGGAACGAGTTGACCGAGGCGCTCATCTATGAGGCCTTGGCGGCCAGCGTGAAAGATGGTGCCCATCGGAAGATCCTCGCCCGGATCGCTCAGGATGAGAGGGGGCATTCGGCCCTTCTCAAGTCGATCAGCGGCGAGGAAGTCGCGCCGGATCGTGTGAGGGTCCTGTGGTATGTGGCCATCAGTCGCGTCCTTGGGCTTAATTTCGGGCTTCGTCTTATGGAGCGCGGGGAGGACCTGGCCCAGGATGTCTATGATGTCCTCAAAAAGGACCATCCCGGGATCGAGCAGCTTTTTCTCGACGAGCAGAAGCATGAGAAGGAACTCATCGATATGATCGATGAGGAGAGGCTCGAGTATATCGGTTCCATCGTCCTTGGGCTGAATGACGCGCTGGTCGAATTGACCGGGGCGCTGGCGGGCTTGACCCTGGCGCTCCAGGACATGCGTCTCATCGCCATCGCAGGATCGATCACGGGGATCGCGGCCTCTCTTTCGATGGCGGCATCTTCCTACCTTTCGGCGAAGCAGGAAGAGGGAGGGAAGGATCCTCTCAAGTCGGGGATCTATACCGGCTGCGCGTATATTGCGACCGTTCTTTTTCTCATCTGGCCGTATCTGGTCTTCCCGAATGTCTTCGGGGCGCTGGGGATGGCCCTTGTGAACGCGCTTGTCGTCATCCTGGTCGCGACGTTCTATATCGCGGTCGCGAAGGGGGTATCGTTCCGCAGGCGTTTTGCCGAGATGGCAGGACTGAGCCTCACGGTCGCGGCGATCAACTTTGGCGTCGGCTTCCTCATCCGAAAGGCGTTCGGCATCGATGTCTGATCAAAAATATTTTTACACCTTGCTGAAGCAGGATCGGGGAGGGACGGCCCGTCGGGGGGTCGTGCATACGTCCCATGGGGACATCCAGGCCCCTTTCTTCATGCCCGTGGGGACAAAGGCGACCGTGAAGACCCTCTCGCAGGAGGACCTGCGGGCGATCGGGGCCGAGATCGAGCTTTCAAATACCTATCATCTTTTTCTTCGACCGGGCTGCGATATCATTCAAAGGGCGGGCGGCCTTCACAAGTTCATGGGCTGGGACCGGCCTATCCTTACCGACAGCGGCGGGTATCAGGTCTTCAGTCTCACGGACTGGCGCAAGCTGACCGATGAAGGGGTCGAGTTCCAGTCCCATATCGACGGGCTCAAGCATTTTCTGACGCCGGAGCGCGTGATGGATATCCAGACGGTCCTGGGGTCTGATATGGTCATGCCGCTCGATGAGTGCTCGCCGTATCCGTGCGAGCGGGCTCCGGCGGAAGAGGCGGTCCGGCGGACGGCCCTGTGGGCAAAAAGGACCAAGGCTCATTTTGAGAAGACCGGAATGCGCGAAAGAGGGCAGCATCTTTTTTCGATCGTGCAGGGATCGGTCTATCAGGACCTTCGCGAACGCTCGGCCCGGGAGCTGATCGATCTCGATACGGATGGGTACGCGATCGGGGGTGTCTCCGTCGGAGAGACGGTGGAGGAGATGTTCAAGGTCCTCTCCTGGGTTATTGGGATGCTCCCCCGGGACCGTCCGCGCTATTTCATGGGGATCGGTATGCCCGACCAGATCGTCAAGGCCGTGGGGATGGGGATCGACATGTTCGATACCGTTGTCCCGACGAGATACGGCCGCTACGGGACCTGCTTTACGGACCGTGGCCAGATCGTGATCCGTAACGGTCAGTACAAGGAGGATTTTTCTCCGCTGGATTCGGAGTGTGACTGTCCGACGTGCCGCAACTATTCGCGCGCCTACATCCGGCATCTTTTCAACGCCGGGGAGGTCCTGGGCCTCCGGCTTGCGGCCTACCATAATGTCCACTACTATGTCCGTCTCATGGCCCGTATCCGTCGGGCCATCGAGGCCGGGGACTACGCGGCCTTTGAAAAGGATTTCCTTTCGCGCTACGGATCTCCTTTGGCGGAGAGGGTATGATCTCAACGTTCCTCAAGACCTTCCGGGCGCTCCGTCATCGGCCGTTCCGTCTCTTCATGGGCATGCAGCTGTTGTCCCTCTCGGGGACGTGGATGCAGTATGTGGCGACCAGCTGGCTCATGTACCGGCTGACGGACTCTGCGTTCTATCTGGGACTTTTGGGATTTCTTCTTTACAGTCCATCCCTTTTTCTCTCGCCTCTCGGCGGAGTCTTGGCTGACCGCTACGAGCGCCGGAAGATCATGCTGGGGATCCAGGCTGTGGCCATGGGCCAGGCCGTTCTTTTGGCCGTGCTCACGTTGACCGGTCTTGTGACCGTCGCGTGGCTTCTTTTTTTCAGCCTGGTACTTGGACTCACCAACGCGATCGATACCCCTGTGCGGCATTCTTTTGTGAGGGATCTCGTGGGGGAGCCTTCGGACATGGCGAATGCGGTCGCGATCAACTCGTCCATGTTCAATGCCGCGCGTCTTGTGGGCCCGGGCATCGCCGGAGTTGTGATCGCCTTCTGGGGGGAGGGGGTTTGTTTTCTGGTGAATGCCTTCAGCTTTGCGCCTGTGCTTCTTTTTCTGGCAGGCGTCAAGCTGTCGCGGGTGTCGCGTTCCTCAAAAGAGATGAAGGGTGGATTTCTAACGGGATTCTCTTATGCCTGGGGTTTCTTGCCCATCCGGGCGCTCCTTCTTCTCTTAATGGTGGTGAGCATGGTGGTCGGGGTCTTTCAGACGCTTCTGCCGGTCTTTGCCCGGGACCTTTTTGTCGGAGGAGGGGCCCGGCTCATGGGGTATTTGAATTCTGCGGCCGGGCTCGGGGCCATGGCCGGAGCCCTTTATCTCGTGGGACGGGAGTCTGTCGTTGGGCTGGGGCGCGTCATTTCCGTGGCCGCGGCCGGTTTGGGCGCGGTCCTGATGATTTTTAGTGTCCTTCCCGGAGGATGGATGACCTCGAGCGCCGCCTTCCTCTTTGGTGTTAGCATGATCCTGGCGGTCGGATCAACCAATATGGTCCTGCAGACCGTTGTTGATGACGACAAGCGGGGGCGTCTCATGAGCCTGTATGGTGTCTGTTTTCTGGGGGTCGTTCCTTTGGGATCCTTGATGGCAGGGGTCGGCGGGGAGGTCCTGGGGCCCCGCGGAACGCTTCTTGTGTCAGGGGGGATCAGTATCGTGGCGGCGTTTCTTTATCGAACCCAGTTGAAGCGTATCCGCAAGATCATCCGGCCTGTTTATGTCGAGAGGGGGCTTCTGCCGGAGGCTTGATCTCTTCTCTTTGCATTCTGTTGCGCTCCCTGCCTTCAGATTTCGTGCCTTGACAATAAAATAGTAAATATTATCATATAAATAAAATGATAAAAGATATCGCTAGGCTCAAGGAAGAAATTGTTTCTTTTGGCCTTTTGCTGTGGGACAAGGGTCTGGTCGGCGGCTGGAATGGGAATATCAGCCTCCGGGTCGATTCGACATCGTTTCTTGTGACAGCCACGGGAACATGCCTGGGGCGTCTCATGGCGGATGATATTGTTCTTTTGCATCAGGACGGGCGAGTTCTCGACGGGAGAAAACCTTCGAGCGAGACCCCTCTCCATCGGGACATTTATGCCGGACTCCCCGGGGTCCAGGCCGTGATCCATACGCATACGGTCCATGCCAATGCGTTCTTCCTCGAGCACGATGTCTTTAAATCTGTGACTTTTGAGGGGGCGGATGTTCTGGGGGAGGTCCGGGCGGCGGACCAGGATGGGGTTAATGTCCGAGATACGCAGGCGGTTGTCCAATTGCTGGAGAGGAATCCTGTTGTGGCCCTGCGTCGGCATGGGGTTGTATCCGTTGGTAAAGACTTGTTCGAATGTTTTGCGAGGATCCAGACGCTGGAGGAGCAGGTCAAGATCGAGGCGGTGAGCCGGATCTTTCGCTCTTCAGCGAGGGGATAGATCAAGGCCGACCACACTGTCCGCGGAGGAGAGATCATGGATAAGACAGTAATGACGTTTCCCAAAAACAAGTTTCAGGAGGTCCGCGTCGGGATCAGGGAATTCAAGGGGAACGACCTGATCGATATCAGGACGTGGACCATGACCCAGGGGGCGAATGAAATGGTGCCCACCGCCAAGGGGGTGACCATCAATATTCATCTTCTGGCGGACCTCAAGAAGTCCCTCGAAGAGGTCGAGCGGATCCTTAAAGAGAATGCGATGCTTTAGCCCGTCGGGATATTTGCTATTGACAAGCATCCTTCTTTAGAGTATCCTCTCTCCAGTTCATTGATGACATTACTGCGCGTTTTTCCTCCTGGCTTCTTTTTTGATTCTGAGTTCTGCGGGTGCTTCGTTTTTTCTTGACCGGTTTCTTTCGAGGCCTTCTTTCGGGCGCGTAAGTTCTTATCCTGAAAAAAAGTTAAGAAAAGAACTTGACAAAGATTTCGACTCCTGTTATCTTTGTTGCTCTGTTCTTAACAGCAGATTTTTCGTACCAGCTCTTTGACAACTTATTACCCATCAGCCAATTCATTTTAGCCAAGTTTTTTTGGAGAGTTTGATCCTGGCTCAGAGTGAACGCTGGCGGCGTGGATTAGGCATGCAAGTCGAGCGATCTCGTAGCAATACGGGACAGCGGCAAAAGGGTGAGTAACACGTAAGTAATCTTCCCTTGAAACGGGCATAGCACTGTGAAAACGGTGGTAATTCCCGATGTTATCGAATGTTCGCATGGGCGATCGATCAAAGGCGGGGACCGCAAGGCCTGCCGTTCAAGGATGAGCTTGCGTACCATCAGCTAGTTGGTAGGGTAACGGCCTACCAAGGCTAAGACGGTTAGCTGGTCTGAGAGGATGGTCAGCCACACTGGGACTGAGACACTGCCCAGACTCCTACGGGAGGCTGCAGTCGAGAATCATTCGCAATGGGCGAAAGCCTGACGGTGCGACGTCGCGTGGAGGATGAAGGTCTTCGGATTGTAAACTCCTGTCATGTGGGATAAATGGCCCGGGCCCGAATACGGCCTGGGAATGATCGTACCACAGGAGGAAGAGACGGCTAACTCTGTGCCAGCAGCCGCGGTAATACAGAGGTCTCGAGCGTTGTTCGGATTTACTGGGCGTAAAGGGAGCGTAGGCGGTTTGGTGTGTCGAATGTGAAAGCCCGCAACTCAACTGCGGAATGGCATTCGAAACTACCAGGCTAGAGTACTGG
>JAAYZZ010000173.1 GCA_012514595.1 Elusimicrobiota bacterium | reverse complement strand
CTGGAGAATGTCCTCGCCTTCTTGAGGGCGCTCAAGAGCCTGCGTCTGGAGGTCGACACCTGGAAGGCGCAGAACATTTATTATGCGATAGGGCACGGGTGCGGATCTGCCAAGAAAGGGGCGGCGGATCATGATGAGAACGCCCGGCGCTGGCTGAAGGCCTTTCGTGCTCTCGGCGAAGAGATGAAGGTCAAGGTCGTCTGACGATCCCTCCCCCCAACAAGACAGGCAGAGGTTATGGCAGCGGGCGTTATTGATATCGGGTCGAATTCCATCAAGCTCCTCATCGGTGAGAAGTCCGGCGAGGACATCATGATCCTGGAGGTCCTTAAGAACATCGTTCCGATCGGACGGGCGACTTTTCTCAAGGGGCACATCACCCAGGAGCTCATCAATCTGACCGTCACCACGCTTGAGAAATACCGGGATATCTTGCGGCAATATCAGATCACGCAGGTCTTTGTGATCGCCACGACCGCGGTACGGGAGGCCGGGAACCGTAACATCTTTCTGGACACCATCCGACGGAAAACGGGCCTGGAGATCGAGGTCCTGGGGGTCGGTGACATCGTCTATTATATTGATGCGTATATTTCCCATAAGCTGAAGGACATTTATCCGGTCCACAACAAGAACCTTCTGATCGCGGAGATGGGCGCGGGGAGTCTCGACGTCTCTTTTCTCAAGAAGGGTTTCAGTGTGATGAGCATGGGGCTGGCCCTTGGGGCGCTCCGGTTCCGTCAGCTGACGGGCCGTATCGACGGCAGCCGGCAGGAGAGGGCCGAGGCCATCCAGGAATACATTGAAGGGGAGTTCGCCTATTTCCAGGGCTCGATGCCGCGGACGCAGATCGACGATGTTTTTCTCATTGACGAGAATCAGGAATATCTGAAGGCGATCCTGGCCCACACAAAGGTCTCGACGAATTTCTTCAAATTCAGCGCCGAAGAGGTCGAGCGGGTCATCATCGAGATCGCGGACAAGGGTTCCGAGGAGATCGCCGAGAGATATGATCTTCCCGTCGAGAATGCGGACGCCCTTTTTCCTTATATGGTCATTCTCAAGCGTTTCTTTGAGATGGCCAAAAGCCCGCACGTGTATATTCTGGAGACCTCCCTGGCGGAGGCGGTCCTGGCCAACAAGGTCCTGGGGCTTGACCTTTCCCGCCGGTATAACAAGAGCAATCAGCTTCTTTCCATCGCGCACGGGATCTGTGAGAGATACAACGTGGACCTGGCGCATGCCAAGCAGGTGGCGCAGCTGTCCCGGGCCCTTTTTGACGGGCTGGGGGAGACCCTGGGGCTGGAGCCCTCGCATCAACTGTATCTGCTTCTCGCGTCGTACCTGCACGATATCGGGAAGTTCATTTCGAACCGGGCGCACCACAAGCATTCGGAATATATCATCAGCACACAGAACCTGTTCCGCCTCACGGATGAGGAGGTCAAGATCATCGCCTGTATCGCCCGGTATCATCGTCGGGGGGATCCGGCCAAGGCCCACCTGCTTTACAGCAGTCTGTCGGAAGACAAGCAGATCCTGGTCCAGAAACTGGCCTCTCTGCTCCGTATCGCGAACGCACTCGATTATTCCCATCGTCAGAAGGTCCAAGACCTTGCGATCGAGTTCCCGGCGACCGACGAGATCGCGATCGAGGTGAAGACGAAGGACAATTTTCTTTTGGAACGGCGCGATCTGCAGGACAAAAAAGAACTTTTCGAGCGGATCTCGGGCAGCCGGATCAAGCTGGTGATCAACGAGGATTTCTGACGAACGATGCCTGAACTTCCTGAACCCAAAGAGCGTTTTATCCATCGGGACTTGAGCTGGTTGCAGTTCAATGAGCGCGTGCTCGATGAGGCCGTCGAGGCGGAGAATCCCCTTCTGGAGCGCGCGCGGTTCCTGGCGATCACCGCGAGCAATCTCGACGAGTTCTTCATGGTCCGCGTGGCCGGGCTCCGCCGTCTGATGGATGCGCAGTACAACCGCCAGGATAACTATGGCTGTTATCCCCAGGACGTCTATCGTCAGGTCCGGGAGAAGGCGGCGGAGCTGATCCGCAAGATGTATGTCATTTTTGAGGAGAAGGTCCGGCCCCGGCTCGCCGAGTCCAGGGTCCTTATCAAGAGGACATCCGATCTCGACGCGGATCAGCAAAAATTCGTGAAGAGGTTTTTTGACAGCACGCTGTTCCCGGTCGTGACCCCGATGGCCGTGGATCAGGGGCATCCCTTCCCGGTCCTTCCATCCAAGACCATGGCCTTTGCGGTCCATTTGGCCCGGGGCGATGACCTCCATCTGGCCGTTATCCCTGTTCCGTCGGGATTGTCTCGGCTTCTCAAGCTTCCTTCTGTAAAAGACGGACATGAGTTCATTCTGATCGAGGATGTCCTGAGGGAGAATCTCAAGGGGTTCTTCCGCGGATATGAGATCCGCTCTCACACGCTCTTTCGCGTGATCCGTGACAGCGAGCTGTCTGTTGACGAGGAATTTTCTCCGAACCTTCTTCAGTCGATCGAGGAGGAGATCAAGAAGCGCCCACGGGCCCGCGTGGTCCAGCTGATGATCGAGGAGGGGTGTCCTGAGGACCTGTGGGCGATGCTTACGGAGGCTATCGGATTCCTTAAAGAGGAGACAACGATTCTGGGAGGAGCCCTGGATCTTTCCTTCCTGTTCGGTCTGGTGGCGCAGGCCCAGGAGCCGAGCCTTCTGTATCCGACGCTGACGAGCGGAAAGATGGAGTACGAGAACATCTTTGACCGGATCAAGGAGGGGGACTTTGTCCTTCACGTCCCATTCCAGTCGTTCGATCCGACGGTGGACCTGATCCGTTCGGCGGGCAAGGATCCGAACGTGCTGGCGATCAAGATGACGCTGTATCGGGCGAGCGAGGATTCCGAGATCATTGCCGGGCTCAAGGAGGCCGCTAAGAACAAAAAGCAGGTCACGGTCCTTGTGGAGATCAAGGCCCGCTTTGATGAGGAGAGGAACATCGCCTGGGCGCGCCAGCTCGAGGAGGCCGGCTGTCACGTCATTTACGGGATCCCGGGCATGAAGATCCATTCGAAGATCACCCTGGTCGTCCGGCGGGAAGAGGGGCGCACGCGGAGGTATGTGCATTTGTCGACGGGGAATTACAACGAGAAGACCGCGCGTGTTTATACCGATCTGGGCTATTTCACCGCGAACGACGATTTTGCCCGCGACATTTCGGACGTCTTCAATGTCATCACGGGGTATTCCCAGCCGGCGCGATGGAAGAGGGTCATTTCCTCCCCCAATGATCTTCGGGAATATTTTTTCGAAATGATCGACCGGGAGATCGCGTTCCAGAAGCAGCATCAGAACGG
>JAAYZZ010000172.1 GCA_012514595.1 Elusimicrobiota bacterium | reverse complement strand
TCGACAATCGCAAATACTTCAAGGAGAAGTACGAGGCGCTCCAGCTCAAGATGGAGGAGTACATCAAAGAGCAGGATGCTCAAAGGAAGGCGAGCCAGGAGGCGTATCAGCGTCAGCTTCAGGCTGAATCGAATGCGCGGGCCGCGGCCGAGATGGCGCGTCGTCAGAGCGAGAATGATGAGCTAGTGAAGAGATCGAATCCGCTCCTTTACTACAGATACCAGGTCCTGGACCCGCGGCTCAACACCTATTCCGTTGGCAGCGCGAGCAGCGATATCGTTGTGACCAGGGACAAGCTTGTGGCCGGCCAGATCGAGGTGACCGCCCGTCTGAACCATATCGAAAAGGCGAAGGCCCTTCTTGTGTCTGTTGACGGAGGGCGCACCTGGAAGGAGATCCCGCTCGCGACGGATGTCCGGTATGCGTTTACCCCGATCCCTCAGCAGGCGTACCGGATCATGTTCAAGATCAAGACCGTGGACATGATCGATGTTACTCTCGGTCTTCTGGATGGGCCCTCGGCGATCGTTTATCAGGACGCGGAGTTCGGTCAGCAGGTCCTTCAGGCTGTTCAGTCTCTCGCGGATGCGTATGAGCGGCAGGATTTCGGGACTTTTTCGAACATGATCGCACGGGATTTCGTGGGGAACAAGAGCACGCTCGAGGAGGGCGTCCGGTTCGATTTCGACATGTTCACGGATATCCAGCTTAAACTTTACGTGGATCGTATTGATCAGCGCGGGACCATGTTCGTGGCCGAGACCCGATGGGACAAGGCCCAGACGCCGCGCAAGACCGGGGAGGTCCAGAAGACGACCGGAAAGACCACGATGATGTTTGTGGTCGAGGAGGGGAATCTGAGGCTCAAGAATTTAAAGGGGAACCTCCTCTACGCGACGCTGTCCCCGGATATCGCGCAGTCGAGCGGGCTCAAGAGCACGATCGTGGACCAGGTCCGCACCGCGCGCGATGATCGCAACCCCACGCAGCCCGGATCCGGGACTACCGAGGATGAGGGAGGCCTGTCCAGCCAGACAGAGGACATGACCATTACGGTGACCAGCCCGAACGGGGGCGAGAATTGGGGGAGAGGGAACATGTATATGGTCACGTGGACGAGCACCGGGATCTCCGAGGTCCATATCGAATATGAGGAGGGTCCGGATAACTGGTTTGATATCGTGGCAGCAGCGCCTGCAGCAGCAGGTTCCTACTCTTGGACGATCGACCCGATGATCGGAGCGGTGGCCGCAAGTCAGGTTCGGATCACTGCGGTTGAGGATCCAACGGTCAGCGATACGTCAGACAATACGTTCTCGATCTTTTAGACGGGCGGAGTTTAAGAGATCCTTTGAAGACTTTTTTGGAATTAAAAAACCCTGGCAGTGAGTGAGCCAGGGTTTTTTATCGGTCCTTCGCGGGGCCAGGTCATTTCTTCAGAATATCCCGGATCTCGGTCAGGAGCGTCACCTCGGCACTCGGGGCCGGCGGCGCGGCAGGCTTGGTCTCTTCTTTCTTCTTGAGGCTGTTGAGGGCCTTGATCATGAGGAAGATGGCGAAGGCCACGATGAGGAAATCAAAGGTCGTCTGGAGGAATTGCCCGTAATTGATCGTCACGGCCGGCTTCAGAATTTCTCCGGCGGGTCCCGTCTCGGCTGCCTTCATCATGATCTTGAGGTCCTTGAAGTTGACCCCGCCGACCATGAGGCCGATCGGGGGCATGATGATGTCGTTCACGACCGATGTCACGATCTTTCCGAACGCGCCGCCAATGATGATACCGACCGCCATGTCGACCACGTTGCCGCGCATCGCGAACTGCTTGAATTCATCGAGCCATTTTTTCATAAGATCCTCCTTTGGGTTGAAGAACGTAGGCATTTTAGCACCGATTCTCCCGGAAGAAAATTTTTGTGATGGCATGTGTTTTTTGGGTAAGGTTCATGTTTTTCTGCGACAAACAGGGTGAAACAAAGGAGGAGTTATGCCGAGATTAAAACCTGTGACGATCGAGAATGGTTCAGCAGAACAGAAGAAGGTCCTGGAGGGCGTGAAGGCGAGGCTGGGAAAGGTCCCCAATATCTACGCGACGATGGCGCAGTCGTCCACGACATTGGCCGCCTTCCTTCAATATGGAGAGGCATTGAAGAAAGGGGTTCTCTCTGCAAAAGAGATCGAGTCCATCGCCCTTGCGGTAGGCCAGGAGAACAGCTGCGATTACTGCCTGGCCGCGCATACAATGATGGGAAAAGGCGCGGGCCTTTCGGATGCAGAGGTCCTTTCGGCCCGTCGGGGGGAGGGGAAAGATCCCAGGATGCAGGCCCTTCTGGCCTTTTCTGTGGACCTTGTCCGGTCCAAAGGCTGGCCTTCTCAGGAGGCGGTCAAGGGGATGCGTGCCGCGGGCTACACGGAAGGAGCCATCGTCGAGGCCACGGCCTGGGTCGCCTTCAATCTGTTCACGAATTATTTTAATCACGTGGCAGGAACAGAGCTCGATTTCCCGAAGGCGAAGGATCTGGAAGAAGAGAGGGGTTGCGGGGCTGGCTGTTGTTGTTCGGGATAAAAGAGCGCCCCCTGGGGGAATCGAACCTCCATCACCAG
>JAAYZZ010000171.1 GCA_012514595.1 Elusimicrobiota bacterium | reverse complement strand
TGTTCATGGCCCCCGACGGGAAACGTGCCACGGACGACTATTTTACGGTCGAATCCGTTGATGAGCGCGGGATCGTCTTCGCGTTCGATTCCCCGGAGCAGAAGGCCTCGGCGGCCCCGAAGCTTCCCCAGGGGGGCGGGATCCTGATGCGGACCGATGATGTGACCCTCGCCCGTCAGAAGGCGGTCCTGGAACTCTGTGTGCAGCGCCTGGGCGCTTCTGTCGATCGCGGGACGCCGACGACAGGGAATGATTTTGTCGATACCCTTCTCGGATTCAGGGTCGAGGAGGGAGGGGCGGACGGGGAGGTCCCCGCCCAGCTGATGGATGAGCGGATGCGTTCCGACCCCTCGCAGATGGCGGCCCTTTCGAGCATGCTCTCCCTGAAGAAGGGCGGGACGGTCCTGGTCCAAGGACCGCCCGGTACCGGAAAGACCTCGGTGATCCGTGAGGCGATCGCGGTGTTCCCCCGCAGGGGAGAGCGGGTCCTTGTGGTCTCCCAGGCGAACGCGGCGGTCAACAATGTGGCCGAGCGTCTCAAGGCCGTGGGGATCGCCTTCGCGCGCGTGGGGAACAAGGAGGATGTCATTAGCGCCGCGATCAAGGACGAATGGTCGCTGCGCGGGATGATCCTCAAGAAGTTCAAGGCGGCCTATGAGGACAACCATGCGGGGTATGTCCTTCTGGGGACCATGAACGGATTCCTGAACGACCGCTTCATCCGCAACGAGTTCTTCTTCCAGGAGTTTGATGTCGTGATCATCGAGGAGGCGGCCCGTGCGACGATCGCCGAGACGCTTGTTCCCATCATGATGGCGAGCGAGAAGCTCATCCTCATCGGGGATCACAAACAGCTTCCTGCCTTTGGGATCAGCCCTGAGGACCTGTCGGCCGTTGAAGAGGAAGCGGCCCTCATGCCGGGCCTGGACGGGGAGCTCAAGGAGCTCGGTTTCCCGAAGCTCAAGGACATCTTCAGCCGCATGAACCTTGAAGCCCTGCGCCGGTCGCTCTTTGAACGGGCCGTCGAGATGATGGGCGAGAGGGGGGTCTCTCTGGATATGCACATGCTGAATGTGAACCGTCGTCAGCACCCGCTTCTGGCCCGCCTGGTGAGCCGTGTGACCTACGGCGGAAAGCTTCTGGCGCGGGACGCAGCGTCCGACGAGAAGGAGCGTCCCGAAGAGGACACGCTCAAGCTCATCGATGTCCCGGGCCGGGACGAACGGTCGGGTCCCTCGAGCTATAACACGCGGGAGGCGAGTGGTGTGGTGCATGAGGTCCAGCGGATCCTCAATCAGCGTCTCCTCGACGGGGCATGGCGATACGCGCCGAAAGATATCCTGATCATTTCTCCCTATCAGGCCCAGAACGAGGAGATCCTTCTGGCCCTTCGCCTTTGGGGGGTTGCGGGACGGATCCGGGGCCGTGCGGCGGGCGGGGCTTTGACGCCGGAGGACAGGACCGTTCTTCTGGACTCCCTGGCCTTTAGGCTATCGTCGGCGGATCACCGGACCGCCAGTTTCCTGCGCCAGTTCATCGAGGATCCGTATCCGGGTTCACTGGGACGATTCCTTGAGAATGTCCGCTTTGTCCTCCCCTATGAATCCGGGCGCATCTTCACGGCGGAGGAGATCGAACAGATCCGCGTGAGCGTGAACACCATTGACTCCATCCAGGGCCAGGAGAACAAGGTCGTCGTTCTGTCCCTGGTCAAGAGCAATCCCAAGAACGAGGTGGGATTCCTGGGGACTTCCGACGGGCTCCAGCGTCTCAATGTCTCGATCTCGCGCGCCCAGGAGAAGATGGTCCTGATCGGGGATTTCTCCGGGACCCTGACACGGGCTGTCAGCGAATCGGCCCGGGAGTGTTTTGAGATCATGCTCAGGTATGCGCTCGAAGAGCCCTGTCTTTACGAGCGGATCCCGCCTCCGACAAGGATCACGACCGGTCCCCGGGACCGCCGGTCGGGAAGTGTGGAGATCGGACTTCTGGTGCCTGCGCCGTTGGCCCGTCTGGCTGAGAAGACGGGGGCGGTATTGGCAAGGGCGCATCGCCCCGGCCCCGGGGCCGCGACCGCAGACAGCGACGAGTTCCAGGTCAAGCTCGCGGACCTGTTTGGCGAGGGAGAGGGTTCCAGTAAAGAAAAGAGCGCTCAGGAGCTCAAGATTTTGCATGAACGGGTCCGCGACCTGCATCATCGGACCCTGCAGCTGGCTCTGGCCCGATGGTCAGGGGAGAACGTCCGTCGGCGTCTGGGGAGCCTCAAGGCGGTGTTGCGGTCTTCGGGGATCGATCGTGCATCGGAGGCTGCCCAGTGGATCGAGCAGGGGAACGAGGCCGCCGCGGCTGCGATCCTCGCGAGCGTGGCCGAAAGGATCGCCTTGTCGCGCCGGGTGGCCCTGAATCAAGAGATCGCCTCCCGGGTCCGGCATCCGCAGATCATCGAAGAGAAGGATGGTCGGGTCCGGGTTCCTTTCGGCGAACACCCCGGCACGCGCACGCTGTACCGCTGGCAGAGGATCCTCCGCCGGGTCGAGATCTCGATCGCGCAGGAGGCCCGGGCGCTTGAGGATATCGTGTTCCGTCTCGAGGATGTCCGGACCCGGATCCTTCGGGGGGAGAGCCCGCAGGCCTTCCTCGGGGTCCTCGAGGCCTTTTATGAGCGGCTGCATCCGATCCGTGCCGAGGCCAAGAAGGACCTGCGCCGGTCTTTGGCCACCGCGATCGATTTTGCGAGGTTGGGGAAGGGCTCCTGGGTCGAGGGGACGCTGGGTGCCGCGCTGTCCTTTGCGGGAGTGCGTGCGCAATCCCTCGATCGCATGGCGGAACGCGCGGCCGAGGAGAGCGAGGCCGTCGAGCGTCTGCGCCGGGAACGGCTCGGGCGTCTCAAGGGCGCGGTGATCCATAGCGGCGGGCGTCATCTATTGGCCTGGCCTTTTTTGTCAGAACCGGACCTCGCCGGCCTTCGGAATATTCTCCGGCGGGGAGAGACGGCCTTGGCGCTTCAGGTGATCGAAGAGGCCCTGTTCGTCGGGCGGTTCCTATCGGAGTATCGCCTCAGGGTCGTCCGGGAGGCGCGTCGCAGCATTGTGGTCCCTCTGGGGGAGGAACAGGTTTTTCAGCATCTTTTTGAAGAATGGGCGGCGAGGGAAGGACTGATCCGCGGCGGGCCCCGGACCTGGCGCGCGTGGCTTTTTATGACGGTGTTCATTTCCGAGAAGTCTCCCTGTTTTGTTCCCTGCCAGACGATCCTCTTCATTTTGAAGGCGGCCCATTTCGGGCAGATGATCCCGACGTTGAGAAAGAACCGGCGAGAGAACCTTCTGCGCGTAATCGTCGGGTTCCTGAAGCGGACCCCCAAGGTCCTTTGCGCCCGGATGGTCCCGGCGGGCGAACGGGATGCGTTCCTGTCGTCCCTCCTGGAGGCCGCGGCCGCGGACCATGATCCTGTTTCGCTGGCTGCGCCTGAAGAACGGTCGGTTCTCTGGCGCGCCTTCGCCCTGACGAGATCTCCGGTGTGTCCGTCCCGACCGGACCCGCGTGCCGGATTCCTCGACCTGTCGATCCTCAAAGATATCTTGAGAGCCCTCGGGCGTCTTTTTGTATCCCGACGGGAATGCGGGGACCTTGCGGCCCCCGCCGATCTTCCTGCGCAGGAAGTGTGGAACGACAAACTCATGCTCATTGATCCGGATGAAGAGCGATCGAGAGGGATCACGGTCCTTCGGGATGCGGTCCATCGTCTGGGCTTCTGGCACTGGGAGGTGCGCGTCCTGGTGTTCGATCCGCAGGGGCGACTGTTCCTTCAGGAGGATCAGAAGGGACACTGGGACATCGTCTCCGGACATACGGGTCTTGAGACCGACATCCGGTCGGCGGCGGCCCGGCGGGTCAGCGTGGAAGCTTTCGACGGGAAATACAGCGTTCTTCCTGAACGGTGTCTGCCGGTCGCCCGGGGGCGCTCTTTCCGGCAAAGTGTGACGCGTCGCGATTACAAGAACAGGGCCCTTGTGCACGTCTTCACGCTGGTCCTGGAGGAAGGGGAGGTCGCGCGTGTGTCCCCCCGCACCGGCAAGGCCCGTAGGGTCGTGTTCCGTAATTATTTTGAGGTGACCCGCGATGTGATCCCTCGATGGGAGCATTATGCTGCGGGCATCCATCATGTGGTCAGGGAACGGGGTGTCGTGCGCGAGCTCGACGGGTTCTGGATGATACGCTTTTCGCCCTCCCCCCTCCCGGGGAGGGAGGAGGTTCTTCCTCCAGAGCCGCGCATCATCGGGTCCGAAAAGATCGGTGGGATCGTTGGGCCTTTCGAGGAGGATGGGGCCGGGGCCCTGCATCGGTTCCTCGAACAGGAACGGCTGGCCCGGTGTGCGGATGAGGACGGGACAACGTATTTCGACGGATCGCAGTATCTTCGCGGGCTTTGGGAACGCGGGGGACGGTTCCTGGCCCTCTCTGTCGGGGATGAGGTTCGCGGGTTCCTGGAATATCCGGATCCCGCGCTTCCGGGAGAGGACCGTGTGGTTTCCCTGTATGTTTATGTTCCGGATCGTTTCCGTCGGAATGGATATGCGCGCCGTCTGGTCCGGGCCTATGAGGCGCTTTTGCGGGCCCGAGGCATTTCCCAGTATGTCCTGGCCGTTGACAAGACCCCGGAGGCGCAGGGATTTTGGGCCCGGATGCTTCCTCCCCAGGCGCAGATCTCTTACAGGGGGGACCGGATCGAGAGGGCCGTCGTTCCCTTGGGCGCGGCTCCGCAGGGCGAGGGAGAGCCTTCAAGGCCCCGCCGTCTTTCGGGGGAATGTCCCGAGCTTCCCGTCGAGACCGTATCCTCGATCCCTTATCCTTTGTCCTCCTGTTTCGGGGACCGGGTGGTCACGCGCGAAGACCTGGAGGATCGTGACCGGTTGCGTGCTCTCTTGGGGCGGAACATCTACTACGCCCATGCGCCGCCCGAACGGCGCGGGGTCATCGAGGAGCGCGTGGCCTCCCTTACGGCGGTCCTGCCCTTGATCGACCGGCATGTGTCCCGTTCTTATTCCCATCTTCCTCTCATTAATTTCTCGGTCTATGGATCCTTTCCTTTCGGGGACCTGGAGACCGCTCCCAGCGACATCGATGTCATGGGGTTCGTCGAGGGCGACCGGTTCGCGCCGGGCGACGAGATCCCCCTCGACGGATTCTCGGCCGATGTCCGGGGGGCGCGTCAGATCTCTTTTTATCTGATCGGGTCCGAGAACCTGCATCGCGGGACCCCCGCGAGGGAGTCTCCCTTCTCTGGCGAGCGGGAGGTCCGCTGGCAGCGCCGGCAGAGGAATGTCCTGGAGAATACGGTGACGGTCCTTTATCGTCGGAATATTGTGCTGGGCGGGCGTGATTTTGCGCCGCTGGAGGAGGTGTACCGCGCGAATCTCCTGGCGCGCGTCTATGATCTTCTCTTCAATGCCTACCGGCGCATGTTCCTGTACCATCTTGTCACGCAAGAGAGCGAATATGAACGGTACCGGATCGTGACGACGCGGATCTTTGATGCCGCGCTCTTTCTCCTGGAGAAGGACCCCGGTGCGGGTCTGGACCTCGAGGACTTTTTCCTGCTGCGCCAACGCTATGACCGGGCATATCCGGTCTCTTCTTCAGCCGCGAGGGCAGAGGTCGTCCGGGCGTGGGTCCATGTGAGGGACGCCTATGAAAAGATACGCTCTCGCTCTTCGGGGGCGCGCTCGGGGGCCGGTCTTCTGGATATGATCTGCTCCCTTGGCATCCTGTCCTTGGGCATTATTGCTCCCGTTGCGCTGGCGGCTGTGGGGGTCGTTCTTTTCCTCCGCTGGTCGCGGCCCCTTTTGTTCCGTCAGGAACGCGTGGGATATCGGGGAAGGATTTTTACCGTCTACAAGTTCCGGACCATGACCTGCGAGAGGGAGGTCGCTCGCCGTCGCGTTACCCGTTTAGGGAGGGTCTTGCGGGCCACCGGTCTTGATGAGACGCCTCAGATCGTGAACATCCTTCAAGGCGAGATGGCCTTTTTCGGTCCGCGGCCCTTGCCGCTGGAGGAATTCGCCGACACAGCGGCGAGCCGCGCTTATCGGGCCCTGTTCGACGATCGAAAACCCGGCGTCATGTCCCTGGCCATGGCCGAGCGGGGATTCGGCAAGGGACCCCGCAGCGACGAGGAATTGTGGCGTGCGGTGGCCTTGGACCGTTACGAGAGGGCGCACCGCTCCTGGTGGCTTGGTATGCGGATCGTGCTCGGGACCCTGAGACAATGTCTGGCGGGATGGGGCGCCGTCCTCCGTCGCGAGGGATATTTCTTGCCGTATTTGGTGCGGATGGTCGATCGCCTGAACCCGTGGGATGGGGATCCCCGGCGAGGAAGTATCGGGATCGGGCCGTCATGGCCCCGGGGGGGCTCTTCGTTCGTTCCGCTCGATGATGCCGAGTGTTTCATCCGGGATGTGGAGAGGATCGATCTCCCGGCGGGGATGAATGTCCGGCGTGAAGATGCCTCCCGCATGATCGAAAGACCTCTCGTCGATGCCTGGCTGATCCTTTATGACAAGGGGATCCGGTGTGATGCGGCCTGCGCGTGCGCGCTCTCGGTCGATCGCGGGGCGT
>JAAYZZ010000170.1 GCA_012514595.1 Elusimicrobiota bacterium | reverse complement strand
TCCCGAAAGAAGGTCGCGGCCGCGCACAGGAACCGATAATTGTGAAGCGTCTGGACAACGGGGATCCCGGCATCAAAACAGGCCTGATAGGCCGCAGGTCCGATCACCAGGAAAGCATTATGGAAATGCGCGACGTCGGGCCGCTCCCGGGTGATCAGATCCCGGACCTCGCGATATGTTCGTCGGGAGAAAAAAATATCCCTCGAATAAAAGGCGGCCTTTCGAAAGATCCCCTGCGCCGAGATCTCCCTGTTGGAACGGCGGTATTCGACGACCTCATGATCCGAAGAACGAAGCAACGCCGCCTCCGAGGCCGCGACCGCGTCCTCTCCGCCGGGGTACACATACTCATTATGGACCTGGAGGATCTTCATGCCCTCCACCTCTCAACAACTCCCCACAAATCTAAAGCGATCCTGTCCCGCACCCGACGCGCGCACTCCTCCTGCTCTGTCCTGCGGGCCATACTGATAGACGTCGCGGCCGAGCCTGTCCTGTAAAGCGGCTCGAGCAGATATTTGATCCGTACGGACCTGTCCACAGCCAGCCGGGCCATCAGATCATAATCCTGTGCATAGGGAAAAGCGGGATCATATCCTCCCGCCCTCTCAAAGACCTCCTTCTTCATCAGAAGGGTCCCGTGATAAAAAGGGTTCCGGAAAGGAAGGACATAGCGATGCAGCAACGCGATGGGGATCGAAGGTCTGGGTCGGCCATCCTCTCTTCGCGATCGGGTCGCGACCACATCATAACGGGGGACAAAAGACATCTGCCGTTCCAGACGGGACAATTCACTCACATCGTCCGCATCCTGACGGGCGATGTATCGGCCCCGCGCGAGCGCCGCGGCCCGCACAAGGGCCTGCGTTAGCCCGTGATTGGACTGCTCGATGAGAACAATGCGCTGGTCCTGACGCGCCAGGTCGCGCAACTGCCGGCCGCTATCATCGGTCGACCCGTCATTGACAATAATAAATTCCAAGTCCTGAAACGTTTGCTGCAGGATGGAAAAAACCGCCGATGTCACGGTGGACGCATTATTATAGGCCGCCATGAGGACCGAGATCCGGGGCATATCAACCCGCCTCCCGTCGCCGGTCCATCGAAAGGACCTGATCAAAGATCTCCTTGTGGCGCTCCAGCCATTTCTTGGCATCGAACCTCTCCACAGCCCGACGGCGAGCGGATTCAGAGAATTCCCGATAATGCTCCAGGACCGAACGAACCGCATCGGCCGCCATCCGGGGGGAGGGAAGATACAGCTGCCGCATATCAAGAGGAACGGAAAGAAGGATGCCGCCGGCCCCGCCCCCCTGACCAACCAGCTCCGGAAGACCTCCACTGAGCGATCCGATCACGGGCAGGCCGCACGACATGGCCTCGATGACCACCGAAGGGCATGGATCCGCGTATTTCAAATGAAGAAGGATGTCTGCCGAACGATAGATGTCCGGAGCCTCCTCCTGACCATAGGGCCCGCGGATGACCACGCGGTCCGCCAGCCCGGCCTGCAGGATCCTCGCCTCGACCTCCTCACGCGCCCTGGGCCAGGCGAGACGGCCCGCGATAAGAAGACGGGCCGGAACCCGCTCCCTGTTCAGAAGAGACACCGCATCGAGCGCTGCCATGACCCTCCCCGGATTCTCATGGCTCCCCATGACCAAAAGCTGAACCGCATCGGAAGACCGCAGCGCGATCTCGCGTCGCGGAACGAAGAAAGACGTATCCACCGCGTTATGGACCACCTCGCCGGGAACAGCACAGGGGCCCAAATAACGGTCTGCCATGTCGCGGCAAAACCCGCTCTGATAAATGACGAAGGACGCCCGTCGGAGCATTCTCGCCATGCGCGCGTTGAGCCGCTCATGATCTCCCGCAGTCCAGGCCGGATAAGCGATTCCGTTCTGATTCCAGACCAATGGAATCCCCCGGCAAAAGCACGCCTCGGCCCAGGCTTCGGAGCGCGTGGAAAGACCGCTGCTGACGAGATACAAAACATTAAATTTTCGGGATCGTTCAGGGAAAGCCTTGTTCAAGATAACAATCTTGAGATTCCCCCCATGAGAAGGCCGTGCACCGCCCCAACAGACCCCTGCGTAAGACAAACAGGGCGCACGGTCGGACGAAGATTGCGGCCCACGAAAGAAAAAGACCGTCCGCCAGAACCGTCTCAATCCTGCAAGGCAGATCATTCTAAAGAACGGACCAGAAAGATATCCCCGTCTTTCTTTCAAAAGCCCCCCCCAAAAGAGTTCTCTCCTGCGGTCGATGATCCGGATATCCCGTCAAATACAAAACGCTTCGGATAAGAATGAATCACCAGGGCATAATAATGCGGATCCCTCCAAGAGGGCGCCGCCATATCTTTCTGCATGGCCTGAAAGAGGTCCCGGTCATATTCACTCTCTCTCGAACTTCTTTCATCCCGGCCCCTGCCCCATAACGAACGCCTGATATACTTTTGATGGATCCGGACCGATTCCCTTCCTCCCAGCCCAAACAAGGCGGCGTTGGAGAACGGAGCGAACAGCCGAGCGATCTTGGCTGCCGTTCTCGGCGTGTATTGCCGTATGCCATGACACCCGTAAAGGCCCAGACAAGCTGCGGAGGGAAAAAGGTGAACCTGAACAACGCTCTGCCCGCAAGAAAGAATGTGGTCCCGGATATGGGAGAAAAAGACAAGATCTTCTGAAAAATGCTCAATAGCCGAATGGGAAAAAAAGAAGTTGGTCCCCTTCGGAATATGCCCCGCCAGGGCGCTGGAATTTAATGGAGCAAAACGACATCGGGGCTCCTGATCAGAGATCTTATTCCATTTCTCACGGAATGAGAGATCAAAACCATGATACGAATCGATGGTATTCCCACTCCATTCGCACAGCTTGAGACCATAGTCGCCGGATCCGCAGCCCACATCCACAACATGAACAGGCCCCAATTCATCACGGACCCGCTCCCAGGGAAACCGCTGGATAAAAAGGTCAGCCCATTTTCTTGCAGGAGAGACGCCTCTCTCCAGAAAAGGCCAGGATGTCTTCAGGTCCGAACAAACAAACGGCCCGACAAAGAAGTCCTCCTCCACACCCTGGAAAGGAAAAAGATTGTTCTGCCAGTTCAAAAAGAAATAAAAGAGCTTACCGGGCAGACTCAGGCTGTGATCGCCATTGATCAGATGACTCGATGTGCTTCCCTTAACCACGAACGGCCCCCCTATCGTTCTTCTGATCGTCCCATTCGGCGCAACACACGATCTCGCCCTCGGGATTGAACCCCATATGAACGATCCGGTAGCCTGCTGCCATCAGCTCACCCT
>JAAYZZ010000169.1 GCA_012514595.1 Elusimicrobiota bacterium | reverse complement strand
TGGGCCTGGGCGCGTATCGCAATGGATGTTTTGATCTTGTGCGTCCGGGGATTATGCTTTATGGACTCTATCCGCATCCCTTGATGAAACGCCGGATCGCCCTTCGGCCCGTGATGTCCGTGAAGGCCAAGGTCCTGATGGTCAAGAAGGTGGGGCGTGGCAGCGGGATCAGTTACGGGCATACGTTCCGGGCGGACAAGGACATGTCGCTTGCGGTCCTGGGGATCGGCTACAGCGATGGATACGCGCGTCATTTCTCGAACAAGGGGCATGTGCTGATCCATGGTCAGCCTTGTCCTGTCATCGGGAGGGTCACGATGGACCAGACCATGGTGGACATCACGCGGGCCGGTCAGGTGAAGGCCGGGGATGTGGCGGTCGTGATGGGAGAAGAGAAGGGTGCGAGTATATCGTGTGACGAGCTGGCCGGCTGGGAGGGGACGATCAATTACGAGATCGTCTGCCGGTTCGGGGCCATGCTTTCCCGAAAGGTCGTTTGATATTTTCAAGGAGGAAGGGATGAGAAAGTTCTTTGTTTCTGTTCTTGTCATTGCAGGTCTTCTGGTCGTTCTGGGATTCGCGCGGGATGCCCTGATCCGTTCCGCGGTCATCATCGGAGCCAAGGCGGTCGCGGGGGTGGATGTCAAGATCGGGGCCTTCTCGATGAGCCTTATCCGTCAGTCCGTCAGTATCCGGGATTTCCGGGTCTATAACCCTGAGGGGTTCCCGGATAGCGCGATGGTCGACATTCCGGAGATCTCGGTCCGCATGGATGCCGGGGCCCTTCTCAAGGGGCTGCTTCATGTTCCGTACATGCGTCTCGACATGAAGGAGGCCCGGATCATTAAGAACAAGGAGGGCATTACGAACGTCGCGTCCCTCAAGTTCGCTCAGGCACCGGTCCAGACGAGTTCTCCTGCGAAGAGGGCGCCCGAGGCCGCAAAACCGCAGAAAGAGATGAAGATGATGTTCGATCTGGTATCTCTCAATATCGGCAAGGTGATCATGGAAGATTATTCCGGCGGGCGCCAGAGCCCGAAGGTCACGGTCTTTGATGTGAACATCAAGAATAAGGAATTCCGCAACATGGATAATCCTGCGGTCCTGGGGACCGCGATCATGTTCGAGGCACTTGCCCCGGCGGGGATCGAGGGGGTTCTTTCTCTTGGTTCCAAGACCCTCGGGAGTGCAGCCGGAAAGGCCGGGGCCGCGGTCAACAAGGTGGGGGAAGCCGCGACGGGACTCCTGCAAGGCCTGAAAGGGCTTGCAGAGTAAGGTTCTCAAAAGAGAGATAGAGAAAGGGCGGGGCACAAGTCCCGCCCTTTTTGTTTTCTTTTGGAAACGGATTAGAACAGTTTTCGGACCAGGTGCCATCCGGCGATGAGGAAGAGCACAGGGGCGATCCAGGCGGCCACGATCGGCGGCAAGGCCCCGCCTTTTCCGAGTGCCAGTCCGACGGAATTGACAACAAAGAAGAGAAATCCGATCGCGAGCGCGATCCCGACCGAGGCAAAGGTCAGGCCCTTTCGCCGGCCTGTGGTCAGGGCAAAAGGAAGGCCGACCAGAAGGATGACGATACAGCCGAAGGGATAGGCGATCCTCTGGTGCAGGTCGACCCGCAGGCTGTTGAGCGCGGAGTACGCCCCGGAGGATTGGAAGCGGTTGATGTAGGCGGACAGTTCCTGGATGTTCATGTTCGCGACGCGCGTCCTCTGGGTGAGGAGGTCCTTGGGGGTCTCACCCATGTCCATGGGGTATTCCTTGTAGAACTTGACCTGATCGGTCCTGGAATTGTCCAGGGGATCATAGGTCGCGACCTGGCAATTAAAGAAGGTCCAGCGTTTCCCGTCCCATGTTCCTTTCTGGGCCGAGATCTTCTCTGTCATCCGCTGTTGGGAATCCTGTGAGATCACCGTAATGCCTTCCATCGTGTGGCTCGTCGAGAAATAGTGGTCGATGAAAAAGAGCCTGTCCTTGAGACCGTAGAAAAAGAGGTTCTTGATCTCCTGGGCCTTTTGGGCATCTTTTGTTCTGGCCTCGATGGTGTCTTGTTTGATGTCCTGGGAGGCGTTCATCGACCCCGGGACGAAGCGTTCGTTCACCATGAAAATGAGCGAGGTGATCATGAGGCCGAAGATAATGGCCGGTCGCGTTGTCCTCCAGAAATCGAACCCCGTGGCCCGGAGCGCGATGATCTCGTTATTGTTGTTGAGCGTGCTGTAGGTGAAGAGGGTGGCCAGGAGCGAGGCGATCGGGGATGTCTGGACAAAGATGACCGGCAGGAAGGAGGCGTAATATTCTCCGACGATGAGAAGCGGGACCTTGTTGGAGATGAAATCGTCCATGTGGGTCGCCAGGTCAATGAGGACATAAAGAAAACAGAAGACCAGGATGGCCGACAGGAACGTCCGGGCGATAGAGACGGTGATGTAGCGGTCTACGATGCGCATAATTTGATGTTGAGGATCGCGACCACGATCCCTCCGATGATATTGGGAACCCACATGATCAGATCGGCGGCGGCCAGTCCCTGGGTCGCCAGGGCCTGGCATCCGATCGATAAAAGATAATACGGTCCGGCGAAGAGGATGATCAGAAGAAGGTTGGCGGTCTTGGCCCTCTTGTGCGTGATGACCGCAACCGGAAATCCTAGGAGGATGAAGATGAGCGGGGTGAGCGCCCAGCTGATCTTGCGGTGGAATTCCGCGACAAGAGGCCGTGTGCCGATCCCCATCTTTTTGAACTCTTCCATCTCTTCCGTGAGCTCGTTCAGCGTCATGCCCTTGGGTTTCTTCTCGATCTTTCCGCCCTGTTGGGAGAGATCGAGGGTCATGAACGATTGCTTGAAGTTCAGTTTATAGAACGTGTTCGGGTCGTTCAGGTCCGTCTCATCGGAAGTCCCGTTCATCAGTTTGAGCATGACCTTCTGCTCTCCCGGGACCGGGGTGAACTCGCCCTCCTGGGCGATGATGGTGCGGGTGGGTTTGTTGTCCGGCTGGGGCTGATAGATGCGGATGTTGTACATCCGGTTTCGGTCGATGCGATAGATAAAAAGGACATTGCCTTCGAATGCGTCGATGAAGGTCCCGGCTTCCAGGAGAGCGGTCGGGTTCTTGGCCCCTGTTTCTTTCAGGAGGGCTTTTTGCGCGTGATAGGCGCGCGGGATGATGCGGTCATTGAGGACCAGGAGAAAGAAGGAAAGGACGAGCCCCAGCATGAGGAGGGGGGCCAGGATCCGCTGCATGGTGATGCCGCTGGCCCGGATCGCGATGATCTCGTTGTCCGACGAGAGACGGCCAAAGGTCAGAATGACCGCTGCGAGTGCGGCGATGGGGAGCGTGTATCCAAGGAGGACGGGAATGTTATAAACAAAGGCCAGGGAGACCGCTGTGAGGCTCACGCCTTTATTGATGACCTTGTTCGCGAGCTGGGGAAGATACCCGAGGAGAAAGACAAAGGTCAGGACCCCCAGAGAGATGAGAAAGGGGACGATGCATTCCTTGAGGATGTAATTGCGCAGGATCCGCATGGGACTCCGTTAAAAGCTCAAAGCCAGGAGCTCGGAGCAGAGAGAAGATGTCTTTTGTCCTTTTGGCTCGCAGCCCGGGCCCTGTGCTTCGGGTTTTTACGTCACTGCCAGGGCCAAAAGTCCGACTTTTCCCGCTCCGCCTTCTTTCAGGGCGCGGGCCATTTCCGATGTTGTGGCACCCGTCGTCAACAGATCATCGACGATAAGAATATTCTTATTATTTTTTAAAAAGCGTTTCATTCTAAAAGCGCCGTGGATGTTTGTCCAGCGTTCTTTTGCCGGGAGCGAGCTCTGCGGGCGGGCTTGTTTCCGTCGGGTGATGAGCGTCGTATCGCAGGGGATCTTAAGAAGTTCCGAGAGGCCCTGGGCCAGGATCAGGGCCTGGTCATAGCCGCGTTCCCGCAGGCGCACGGGGGTCATGGGGACCGGGACCAGGGCCTGAAATTCGTCAAGGCGGATGTCGTATCGCTCCAGGAATGTCCGGGCGACCGCCAGGAAGGTCTTCCGGAGCGAGGTCTTGTTGTGGAACTTGAATCGTTTGAGAAGATCGTCCATTGGGGGGACGTATTGCGTGAACGCCCAGGCCATGTCGAAGCCCGGCGGATGCCGGAGGCAGTCCGGACAGAGCCCGGCATCTGAGAATGAGTTGAGGTGCCGGGAACAACGCGCGCAGAAGGGGGGATGATTGTAGGGGATCGTCTGGTGACACGTCGGGCAGAGAGGATCTTTCGCTGTTTCCGGGGCGTAGGAGCGGCAGAGGATACAGTTGCGGGGGAACAGGATGTCGGTCAGGCCTGACCAGAGCTCTCGAAGCACAAAAAGAGTGTATCACGCCCCGGGTCAGGATGTCAAAAAACCCGTTATTCCGCTTGGAACCGTTCCTTTTTTCTCTAAAATATATTTATCCATAGAAAGGAAGCAATGTTCCGTTCATTTGTTCTTATTTCTTCATTCCTTTTTCTGTGTTGTCCCGGGGTTTTGTTTGCGGCCCCGAGCACGGGAGAACAGTATTTTGCGGCCAAAGAGGCCTTGGATCAGTATGAAGGGTTCCGTCGCCCGGTGTCTTCCCCAGAAGTCCCGGTCTCGAAGCCGGTAGTTTCTGCTCCGTCGTCTGCAAAGACCGAAGGGAAAAAGATCCATGAGACCGAGATGGGGCTTGAGGCGTATACGTACCGTTATGAAGAGCTCGTGGGTGGCGAGCATTTCATGGACCTCGAGGGAAAGTTTTATGGTCTGTATCTGGTCCATACTTTTCGCCCCGTGTATCTGGATCCTGCGGTGAAGCCGTTTGTCGATCTTTTTCGTTTCGAGATGCGGTATGCCTGGGCGGATCTGGATTACGACGGCGGGGTCCAGGATGGGGCCGGGAATTTTGTTTCGACCCTTGTCCTCAATGATGTGAAGGATTATGTCTGGGAGGCGCGGGCCCTGGCCGCTAAAGAATACGAACAAGGGGCGCTTTATGCCACCCCTTACGTGGGGTTCGGGATGCGGTTCCTGCATGATGATTCGACGGACTCCGTCGGGACATTTGATTATTTAGGGAACACTTATCAGTTGAGCGGATATAAAAGGACTTCGGAATATTATTATCTTCCCGTTGGTCTTGATGTCGGGGCCCGTTTGGGAGGCGGGTGGACCGTGGGGCTGAACGGCGAATTCGATATCTTTCTTTACGGGCATCAGAAAAGTTTCATCGAGGATGTGTCGGGGCGGGTCCCGAAGAATGTTCAGAATGAAGGGTATGGTCTGCAGGGGGCGATCCGCCTCAAGAACGCGACAGGACCGGTGGGTGTCTCTCTGGAACCTTTTGTCCGTTATTGGAATATCGAGGATTCCGAGGTCGCCTACGGGGGCATGGAACCCACGAATAGTACGGTAGAGTTCGGGATGAAGATGGGGATCCTATTCTAGGAGGCGTCTCATGGGACGGATTCTGATGGGTGTTTTTTTGTTGATGATTCTTAGTTTGGGGCAGATGCCCGTGGCCCAGGCCGCGTATCCGAGTGAGGAGCTGGCCATCCTCAAGAGGGCGGACATCTCGGCGCTCTCCGACGGGAGACTGATCGACAATTATATTGATGTCCTGGTGGAGATGGAGGCGGTCAAGACGTTCCATTCCACAAATAATTTCACGCCGAAAGAGTATCTGCGGTTCAAGGAGCTTCTCAAGTACCGACTGGAGCTTCTCTTTGAGATCCACCGCAGGAAGATGGAAATTCCTCCCGAATTGAATTAAAGGTCCGGTGACGAAGGAGCTGTATGACGACGCAGGAACAAAAGAAACGGCTGTATGATATCTTGAAGGCCCAGGCCTTCTCCTACGGGGATTTCACGCTTTCCTCCGGCAAGAAGAGCAATTATTATCTGGACGCCCGTCTGGTGACGCTGTCCGCCGAAGGGGCCTTTCTGTGCGGAAGGCTGATCCATGAGCTGGTGAAGGACAAGGCCCCAACCGCGATCGGCGGACCGACCCTGGGGGCGGACCCGATGGTGGGGGCGGTGGGGGCCATGAGCTTTCTCGACGGGAGGCCGGTCAAGACCTTCATCATCCGCAAGGAGGCCAAGGGGCACGGCAAGGGCCGCATGATCGAGGGGCCGGCCTTGACCGCAGAGGACAGGATCGTTGTGATCGACGACGTGGCGACAACCGGAAAGGCTTTTGTGCATGCCATCGATGCCCTCGCTCTCGACGGGCTGAAGCCGGTGGTGTGCGCCTGTCTCATTGACCGTCAGGACGGGGCCCGCGAGGCCCTGGCCGCTCGGGGGGTTCCTTTGGTCTCTCTTTTCGAGGCGAAGGAATTCCTATGAAGAAGATCATCCTCGCCTCGCGTTCTCCCCAGCGTCGCAAGCTCATGAAGGTCCTCGGCGTCCCCTTCTCCGTGCGGACATCCCAGGCCCAGGAGATCGAGACGATCACAACGAATGTCGCCGATCTCGTGCGCGACAATGCCCTTTTGAAGGCCCTGGATGTGGCCGGAGGCCTGCGCGGGGGGGAGGCCCTGGTCATCGGCGCGGATACGGTCGTCTTTTCCCGCGGCCATCTGGTCCTCAAGCCGGGGAACCTCAAGGCCGCCCGGCGGCATCTGAAAAAACTGATGGCAGAACCCCACTGGGTCTATACCGGGATCGCCGTCGTGGATACGGCCACAGGTCGTGTGCGGATCGATTACGAAAAGACAAAGGTCTTCATGACCAGGCTGAGCGATCGGGAGATCCGGAGGTATCACCGCCTGGTCCCGCCGATGGACAAGGCGGGGGGCTTTGATATCGAGGGCCGGGGCGGCCTTTTCATCCCGCGGATCGAAGGGTGTTATTTCAATGTCGTTGGGCTTCCTATTGCCAAGCTCACCCGGATGCTCAGGGATTTCGGGGTAAGGGTCCTCTAAAGGCACTGAGCCACTAGGCACTGGGCACTAAAAGAAGAATGAAGAGCCAAGAGGCTGAAGGAAAAAGGCGGCAAGAGAGCTTGAAAAGATATTCCTGCTCTTTTTCGCGTCTCGGCTCTTTCTTTTTTCCGTTCTTTCGAGTGTCTAGTGCCAAGTGCCTAGGGCCTCTCTTCTTGTGTCTTGTGTCCTGTGCCCTGTGCCTTTCCTCATGCAGCGGCCTGTCCACCAGTTTCAATCCCGCGACCTCCTCCCAGGAAACGACCATTTATTCGACGGACCGCGAGGTCGCGATCGGCGCCGCGGTCGCCCGTGAGATCGAGGAGGGTTTTGTCGTCGTGGAGGATGTCCCGGAGAATGAACGTCTCGGTGGGGTCCTCGGAAAACTTGTTCCCGTGGTCGGGCGCAGGGACCTCGTCCATGTCGCCAAGGTGATCGACCCGAAGGAAAAAGACAAAAAGCCGGGGGAGGATGTGGTCAATGCCGTGTCGCTCCCGGGGGGGTATGTCTATGTCTTTTTGGATCTGATGCGCCACGTGAAAGAGGACGATCAGCTCGCGGCCGTTGTGGCCCATGAGCTCGCGCATGTTGTGGCGCGTCACAGCATCAAGCGTCTGCAGGCCTCTTATGCGAACATCGTGGCGGTCGTGAGCGCGATGCAGGTCGACGGTCGGCTCGCCGGAGGGATCAATGCCGCGACGAATGCCATGTTCTTCCAGTATTCCCAGGCGGATGAGCTCGAGGCCGATGCCCTCGGGGTGAAATACCTGAAGGCCGCCGGATATGATCCCGGGGCCATGGTCCGGATGCTGGAGACCTTGCGCGAGTATGACCGTAAGCAGCCGATCCGTCCCAAGTATTACGGCCGGACGCATCCGTATGTCCATCAGAGGATCGCGGCCGCGAACCAGGTCATTACCGGCGAGATGAGCTATCGGGACTGGGTCCGCATGACCGGGGAGGGGGCGGATGGGAGATAAGAGCGGGGCTTCCAGAGCGGGAAGACCAGAGAGGAGACCCTGGGGTTTCTTTTTCTTCGGGTTCTGTGCTCTGTGCTCTGCGCTTTTTCTGTCCGGTTGCCAGGCCTCCCGGCCCGGCCCGTGCGTCTGTCTTAAGGGACATTGCTATTCCGTCGAGATCGCGGAGACTCCCCGGTCCCGCGAGCGGGGGCTCATGTTCCGGGAGGGGCTTCAGTCCGGGGAGGGTATGCTCTTCATTTTCGAGAGCCCTGCTCCCCATGCCTTCTGGATGAAGAACATGGCCTTCCCGATCGATGTCATCTGGGCGGACGAGGGGCAGAGGGTCGTGCATATCGTCTCCGATCTTCCGCCCTGCCAACAGGATCCGTGCCCGGTGGCGAGGCCTCCGGCCCCGTCGAAATATGTCCTGGAGGTCGCGGCAAAGGAGTCAGAAAAGATTGGTCTGCGTCTTGGGGATGTGCTAGATTTGAGGCAGATTCGTTAACGGAAAAAGAGGAGGAGTTATGGGGATGGTTTTATTGATCGTTCTTGTTGTCGTCGGGCTCGTGGTGATGGGCATGTACAATGGTCTCATCGCCAAAAAGAACCAGGTCGAGAATGCCTTTGCGAGCATTGATACGATGCTCAAGAAGAGGTATGACCTTATCCCGAACCTGGTGGCCTCGGTCCAGCAGTACATGCAGCATGAGCAGAAGACGCTCGTGGGGCTGACGGAGATGCGGGCGCGCGCTGTTTCGGGTGGGCTTTCGCCCCAGGAGACCGCGGAGCTCGACCAGAAGATCACCAAGACCCTGGGCGGGATCATGGTGGCGGTGGAGAACTATCCGGATCTCAAGGCCAACCAGAATTTCCTGCAGCTGCAGGCCGCGCTCAACGAGACCGAGGAGCAGATCTCGGCCGCCCGTCGCGCATATAACGCGTCGGTCGTGGACTATAACAATGCCATCGAGATGTTCCCCACGAGCATCATGGCGGGGATGATGAACTATCAACGTAAGGTCGTCTTCACCGCGGCCGAGGCCGAGCGCGGGAATGTGAATGTAAAGGAGCTGTTTAAGAAATAAAGGCGCTAGCCATTAGGAGCTGGGCACTAGAAAAGTTGAGGGGTTGAGAAGATAAATAGCGGAAAGGCTAAAGAGGAAGATTTTTTTAGCCTTGGATTTGTCTTCTTTGCTTTTCTTGGGTTCTTTTTGGTCTTTCTAGTGCCAAGCGTCTCGTATCTTTTTCCCAGGAGCCCCCATGCGCACGTCAGAGGAATTCTATAACTTTTTCAACACCGAACTGGTCCCGGCGCTGGCGCCTCACGAGGAGGTCCGCAAGAAGGCCTTGCAACAGATCTGGACCTGGTGGGCCATGATCGGGGGGCTCAGTCTTGTCCTGCTCCTGATCTTCAGGAATATCCAGGTCCTTTTCTTCACGGTTGTCATCGGGTGGATCGTTCAATATTGGTCCACTCGACAGTTCCGGGGGGATTTCAAGGCGGACATTCTGACGCGGATCGTTCACTTCATCAGTCCGGGCCTTTCCTATAACAAGGATTCCGGGATCTCTCAGAAGGAGTTCGAGTATAGTCGTCTTTTTTTGCAGGGGATCGACGAGTATGACCGTGAGGACCAGGTGCAGGGACGGATCGGGGAGACGCGGCTCCGGTTCTCTGAGGTCCACGCCAAGTATGTCACGCACGATTCGAAGGGGCATCGCACTGAGCACACGATCTTTCGGGGTCTTTTCTTTATCGCCGACTTTAACAAGAATTTTCCGGGACGGACCTATGTGCTTGCGGATACGGCCGAGAATTTGCTCGGTGGTGTGGGGACCTGGCTTCAGTCCCAAGACCGTTCGCGGGGGGAACTGGTGAAGCTGGAGGACCCGGATTTCGAGAAGCTGTTCGCGGTCTTTTCGAGCGATCAGGTCGAGGCCAGGTATATTCTCTCGACGAGTTTCATGGCCAGGCTTGTGGATTTCCGTAAGAAGGCGGGACGGCAGATCTCCCTGGCGTTTCTGGACAACAGGATCTATGTGGCCCTGGCCTATTCACGGGACCTCTTTGAGCCGAATGTTTTCCGGACATTGTTGGATTATTCGGCCATCAAGTCGTATTTTGATGATCTCACCTTTGTCCTGTCCATGGTCGAGGACCTGAACCTGAACGTGCGCATCTGGGGGAAATAAATAGGGACAGTCCCTATTTATTTCTCAAGATGTGCGTCGGAGTCCCAAAGATCCCCTCGGCCGCCTCCATGAGCGTTTCCGAGAGCGTTGGATGAGGATGAATGGTGAGGGCGAGCTTTTGGACTTTTAATTTATTCTCGACTGCCAGCGCGCCTTCCGATATCAGGTCCCCGGCGCCCACGCCGACGATCCCGACACCCAGAACAACGCCCGTGTTTTTGTCTGCAATGATCTTGGTCATCCCGTCGGTGCGGTTGAGGGTGAGGGCGCGGCCCGAGGCGCTCCAGGGGAATTTGGACACGGCGATGTCTTG
>JAAYZZ010000168.1 GCA_012514595.1 Elusimicrobiota bacterium | reverse complement strand
TCTGTTCAAATTTTCTAACCTTCCCCTTCCCTCGGGACGGCCTTCCATCGACGGTGCATCCATGACCACTGGTCCGGATGCCGACGGACCATCTCTTCGAGCCTCTGCGTCAGAAGCATCATCTGGTCCCTGACGCCCTCGGCCCCTCCCCGCGGCTCCAGAGGCGGATCAATGACGATCCGGTATCGCCCGGGTCCTTCGGGGACACAGTGCGCCATCAGAAGAACGGCCCCGGTGCGCTGGGCAAAGACCGCAGGCCCCGCGGCGGTCGCGGCCTTGCGGCCGAAGAAATCCACGAAGATCCGTCCATCCCCGCCGAAGTTCTGGTCGATCGGCATGAACACGGCCTCTCCCGCCTCCAGCGCCTTCTGACAGGCCGAGACACACGCCCGCACCGGAACACTGTAAATAAGCCTCAACCCGACGGGCTTCTGGTTCTCTAAAAGAACATCGCGGAGGGCCTGCCCCCTCGGGGGACGCATGACCACATGCGCCCGGCCGAGTCGCTCCGCCAGAAGGTGGATCATCCAGACAAAGGGACCGAAATGCGCGACCGCGATGACGATCCCCCTGCCGCGCGTCTGGGCCTGCGTCAGACGCTCCCACCCTTCGATCACCGGCTCGAAAGCGGCATGGCCCGGACGAGCGAAAGAATACAGGAATCGCGAGAAACCAAAAGCCAGATTGAAGAATGACCGCCGCGCCAGACGTTTCTTTTCAGAGAGCGAAAGAGAGGGCCCAAAGGCGATCGTGAGGCTTTCGACCGCTCCCCGTGAAAGACGACGGGCCAGAAAATAAAAGGCCCCGTAAACAATTCCGGTCAAGGCCCTGAAGACCGGCCACGGGCAGATCCGCGCCAACCCCCAGACGCAGGACAGGCCGAACCCAACGGCCCTCCGGCGAAGATCAGAAAAAAGACCTCGCGCGGCCACGTCAGATCCCCAAGACCCCTTTGAGGGTCTTGACCAGAACGCCGGGGTTAATGGGCTTGGTGATATGCGCGACCGCCCCGGCCTGCATCTCGGCCCGGACATCGTCCTCGGAGTCCTTGGCCGTCAGGAATACGACAGGGATCTTCGCTGTCGCCGGATCGGACTTGAGACACCGGCAGACCTCGCGGCCCTTCATCGTGGGCATAATAACATCCAGGATGATGATGTCCGGACAAACATCCCGGGCCATCGCAAGACCCTCCTCGCCCGTCATGGCCGATATGGTCTCAAACCCGTGTGAGCACAGGATAGGCTTGAGCATGGCATGAAGCGCCCGTTCATCATCCACGATCAGGACCCTTCGGATCTCTTCCTCCATGGCGCGGCTCCCCGTTTAACATAAATACTAATAACAGTTCCTAGTATAATCAGAAAACACAGGATTGCAAAAAGCTCTCCGCACTTTGTATAGATAGTCTCCTGCTCTCGCGGAAGAACGACATCCACGACACGCACACCGCTCACGCCGACCCTGCGCCCTGCGCCATCCTCGATGCACCCCAAAAGCCTGCCCCGGTCCGAGATCGCGCAGCTCTCCCCCGTATTGGTCACACGGACAAGCGGCCGGCCGTTCTCGACGGCCCGAAAGAGGGCGTTATAGAGATGCATCCGAGGCTGCCCCGAATCGCGGAACCAGGCGTCATTGGTGATATTGATGAGGACCTGGGCCCCGTCCCGGACCGCCCGGCGGGCGAGCCCCGGGACCGTGTCCTCAAAACAAATAAGGACACCGACCCTTGTCCCGTCGGGGAGCGTCAGGACCGTCGAGGAGGTTCCGGGCGTGAAATCATCGATCGGCACGATCCGCGACAGGAACGGAAAGGTCTCCCGGAGCGGGATGTATTCCCCAAAAAGGACCAGATGCCTTTTATCATAAGTATCCGCCACATTACCATCGGGAGAGATCAGAAGCGCGGAATTGAAATACCGCCCCCCCTCTTTGGTGACGGCACCGATCAAAAGCGGGACCTTACTCTCCCGGGCAAAGGCCTTCACCTGGTCAAAAAGCTCCGGAAAGTCCCACAAAAAGTTCGGGAAAGAGGACTCGGGCCAAATGATCAGATCCGGCTGCTCGAGGAGCGCCTCGCGGCTGAAGGAAAGATGCCGGCGCACGATCATGGGCGCCAACGACGGGCTCCAGGACATGGAAAGCGGAATGTTGGCCTGGACCATGGCCACACGCAGACGCGGACTCTTGAGGTTGGATAAGGAAAGCCCGCTGCCCGCCCCTCCCCAGACGAGAACCAAGGCCAAAAAAAGGCCCCCGACCTTTTTGAGGGAGATCCCATTCTTTCCGGGGAGAACGCTCACAAGGACAAGATTGAAGAGAACAAGAACAAAAGAAACCCCGGCCACCCCGGCCCAGGACGCGATCCCGATGAAGAACGGAACAGGCGCCTGGCTGTGCCCCAGGGACCCCCAGTTGAACCCGGTGAGAAAAGTCCCCCGCACCCCCTCCAGAACGACCCATCCGCAGGCGAGGATCACCAGGCGAAGAACGCCCCCCATCCGATGGGCCCAGGAATGAAGAAGGCCGAAACAGCCGAAATAAACTCCCAAGTAGGCGGAAAGAAGAATCCATCCCGGGACGGTCACGTAATGGATCCACTGAAGGGAGAGAAGAAAAAAGAGGAACCCCGTCAGGAAGGAGAACAGAAATGCCCGGCGGACCGAAGCCTCCCCTTCAAGGACAAAGAACAGCGGGACAAGCGCGACCCAGGCCAGGGGCCAGAGGCCGGCGGGGGGAAAGGAAAGAAAGAGAAGAAAAGAGGACGCAAGACACATGGCACATGACACAAGAACAACAACCCTGCCTTCCCGTGCGATCTGCCTTGTGTCTTGTGCCATTTCTATTTTCCACAACACTTCTTGTATTTCTTCCCGCTGCCGCAAGGACAGAGGTCGTTACGCCCCACCTTCGGGGCCTGGGACGGACGATGCGCCACGGGCGCCTTGGGGACATCGACCGGAGGGACCGCAGATCCCCCGGCGGAGTCCCCTCGTTCCAGCCGACCGGTCATGCCCGAGAATTCCTGATGAACGCTCTCCCCGCCCTTAAAGACCCGACGCACATGCTGCTCATCCTGCTCGACGGGCTGGACCTTGAAGATCATCTCTGCCACATCCACATGGATGGACTCGAACATGCGCTGGAACATCAGGAAGCCTTCACGCTTGTATTCCACGACGGGATCGCGCTGCCCGAGGGCGCGCAGCCCCATGCCCTCCCGCAAACGGTCCATGGCATAGAGATGTTCCTTCCATTTCATGTCGATCGTATGCAGAAGGAACATCCTCTCCAGCCGGCGGACCTGGTCCGGCCCCAAACGCGCTTCTTTTTCGGCATAGAGTTTCGCAAGATCCTCGAAAATGATCTCGGTGACCTTCTGCGGCGAGATCCCCGCCGCCTCGATGATATCGGGCGCGATATCAAGCCCGAAACGGTTGTGAAAATACTCCCGCAACGCCACGTAGTCCACACCGCCCTTGCGGTCTCCGCTGAACGCCGCCGTGATCGCCTCGTCCACGGTCGAATGAACGGACTCGAGAATGAGTTCCCGGGTGTCTTCCCCCTCGATGATGGAACGGCGCAATCCGTAGATGACCTCGCGCTGTTTATTCATCGTTCCGTCATATTCGAGCAGCTGCTTGCGGATCTCGAAGTTGTAGCCTTCCACCCTCTTCTGCGCGATCTCGATGGCGCCCGAGACCATGGAGGACTCGATCACTTCATCGTCGGAGAACCCGAATCGGTCCATGAGGAATCGAATGCGGTCGCCCGCGAAAAGCCGCATCAGGTCATCCTCCAGCGACACGTAAAAACGCGAGGCGCCGGGATCACCCTGACGGCCCGACCGGCCGCGCAGCTGATTATCGATGCGCCGCGACTCATGCCGTTCGGTCCCGATGATATGAAGCCCGCCGGCGGCGATCACAAGATCATGTTCTTTTTTGGCCTGATCGCGGAACTGTTGCAGGAACTTGAGGACCAGCTCATCCTGGGTCTGGGGGGTCTCGTTGTTCCTCCTGGCCTCCTCGATCTTCTGGGCCGCCAGCGCGCGCGCCATGAACTCGGGATTCCCGCCCAGCATGATATCCGTTCCGCGGCCCGCCATGTTCGTGGCGATCGTCACGGCCTTGTAACGTCCGGCCTGGGACACGATCGTGGCCTCAAGCTCGTGATATTTAGCGTTCAGCACCTGATGCTTGATCCCCCGCGCCTTGAGCATGGAGCCCAAAAGCTCCGACTTCTCGATCGAGACCGTCCCGACGAGAACAGGCTGGCCCTTCTCGTGGCAGGCCTCGATCTCGCGCACGACCGCCTCGTACTTGGCCTTCTGCGTCCGGTAGACACAGTCGGGATGATTGACCCTCTTCATGGGACGGTTCGTGGGGATCACGATGACATCGAGATTGTAGATCTGCTTGAACTCGTTCGCCTCGGTGTACGCCGTCCCGGTCATGCCCGAGAGCTTCTGGTACATGCGGAAATAATTCTGGAAGGTGATGGTCGCCAGCGTCTGGTTCTCGCGCTCGATGCGGATGCCCTCCTTGGCCTCGATGGCCTGGTGCAGCCCGTCCGACCAGCGGCGGCCCGGCATCATGCGGCCCGTGAACTCGTCCACGATCACGACCTTGCCTTCCTGGACGACATAATCGATGTCCCGGCGGAAGAACTCCTTGGCCCTCAGCGCGTTCAGGACATGATGGCGGTATTCGATCGTGTCCATGTCATGAAGATTGGCGACCCCGAACAGCTCCGCGGCCTTCTGCTCGCCGTGCTCGGTGAGCGCGACCGACTTGTTCTTCTCGTCCGCCACATAATCAAAGCCGATGCTCAGGTCCTCCCCGCGGTGCTTGGCGTCGATCTCGTCCGCTTCAGTGACGCGGCGTCCTTTGAGGTGATGCGAAAGCTCATACGCCCGGTAGTATTTGTCGGTCGACTCCTCGGCGGGACCCGAAATGATGAGAGGGGTCCGCGCCTCATCGACGAGAATGCTGTCCACCTCGTCCACGATGGCGAAATGATGGCCACGCTGGACCATCTCCTCCCGGAACATGACCATGTTGTCGCGCAGGTAATCGAACCCGAATTCGTTGTTGGTCCCGTAGGTGATGTCCGCACCGTAGGCCTTCTGCCGGTCCTGGGGCCCCATATCATGCTGAATACACCCGACGGTGAGCCCAAGGAATTCGTAGATCGGCCCCATCCACTCCCGGTCACGGCGGGCCAGGTAATCGTTCACGGTGATGACATGCACCCCCTCGCCGGTCAGCGCGTTCAGATAGGCGGGGAGCGTGGCCACCAGCGTTTTTCCCTCTCCGGTCGTCATCTCCGCGATATTCCCGTCGTGGAGCGCCATGCCGCCGATCATCTGCACATCGAAATGACGCATGTTCATCAGCCGCCGTGCTGTCTCGCGCACGACGGCAAAGGCCTCGGGCATGATCTCCCTGAGCGCGGCCTCCTTGGCCTTGAAGAACGCCTTCTCGGCCGCGGTCAGCGCCTCCTTGTTCTTCTGACGCTCATCGATCGTCGGGGAGGCCTGATAGGCGGCGCGCAGACGATCAACATCCGCCTGCTCACGGCTCGCCGCCTCCCGGATCCTCCGGCGGAATTCCTCTGTCTTGGCCCGAAGGGCATCCGAACTGAGAGGCTCGATCGAAGCCTCGAGGGCATTGATGCGGGAAACGACAGGGGCGTAACGGCCGATGATCCGGACGGAGGGAAGCGGCGCATCCTCCTGGATATGAATATTGACCGCGGGTCTGAGACGCGTCAAAGCCCGACGGGTCGAGGCGATCACGGGCTTACGAATAATGGTGTCGATCATAAAAGAACTCCTTTAATACCAAAAGGGGCCAGTGCCCGCGCCTTTTAATTCCCCGGTTTCATCTTCAGGAAGGCCTCGATGAACCCGTCGATGTCCCCATCGAGGACCTTCTGGACGTTGCCGACCTCGAAATCAGTTCGGTGGTCCTTGATCATCTGGTACGGCTGAAGGACATAGGAACGGATCTGGCTCCCCCACTCGATCTTCTGCTTCTCGCCCGCCTCGGCCGCAAGTTTCTTGTCGAGCTCCTGCTGCTTGCGCTCGTGCAGCTTGGCCCTGAGGACCCGAAGACACCATTCCCGGTTCATCAGCTGGGAACGCTCGTTCTGGCTCGCCACGATGATCCCCGTCGGAATATGGGTCATCCGCACCGCCGAATCCGCGGTATTGACGCTCTGCCCCCCGGGTCCAGACGAGCGGAAGACATCGACCTTGAGATCCTCGGTCCGGATCTCGATCTCGCCATCATCCTCGATCTCGGGCACAGCCTCGAAGGAGGCGAAAGAGGTATGCCGCCGCTTGTTCGCATCGAACGGAGAGATCCTGACCAGACGGTGCACGCCCTTCTCGGCCTTGAGATATCCGTAGGCCTTGTCCCCCTCCACGCGGAAAGAAACGCTCTTCAATCCCGCCTCTTCCCCGTGCTGGACATCAAAGACCGTAATCTTGCAGTCATGGGCCTCGGCCCAACGGGTGTACATGCGAAAGAGCATACCGGTCCAGTCACAGCTCTCGGTCCCGCCGGCGCCGGAATTGAGGTTCACGATCGCATTGCAATTGTCATAGGGGCCTGACAGGAACGCCTGGACCTCAAGCTTGGAGACCGCCTCGGCCAGCGCCGTCACATCAGCGTCGATCTGCGCCTCCATGGCCTCGTCCCCGTCGGAGATCTCCAAAAGCTC
>JAAYZZ010000167.1 GCA_012514595.1 Elusimicrobiota bacterium | reverse complement strand
TTGTGATCGATGTGATCGACTCGACCAACGTGGAGAGGAATCTTTATCTCTGCCTCCAGTTCCAGGAGCTCAACGTCCCGATGATCGTGGCGCTCAATCTGAGCGACGAGGCCGCCTCCCGCGGGATTGTGATCGATGAGAAAGGCCTTTCCGGTATCCTCCGGGCGCCTGTGCTCAAGACCGTGGGGACAAGGGGGCGGGGCATCGAGGCGCTTTTGGACAAGGCCATTGAAATGGTGGAGAAGGGAGAGCGGCCCGACTATCAGGTCCATTACGGGGCCGAGGTCGAGGAGGATATTGCGCTCATCGTTGCCGCGATCGGTCGGGATCCCCATTTTTCAAGAAAATATTCGGCCCGCTGGTGTGCGATCAAACTCCTCGAGCAGGATGGTCGGGCCCTGGGGCTTCTCAAGACCCACGGGGAAGGCGAGGCTGTCCAGAAGATCGTTGCCGAGCGGACGCGCCGCATCGAGGAACATTTCGGGCGGGATGCGGCCATTGTGGTCGCGGAGCAGCGTTACGGGTACATCCATGGGGCGGCTTCCGAGGCGATCCGCCGGAATCTCGTCGACAAGATCACGGTGACGGAGGCCGTGGACCGGGTCCTCTTGAACCGTTTTCTCGGATTCCCGATCTTTCTTTTTATCCTCTGGGCCGTCTTTCAGGTCACGTTCCGCTTGAGCGAGTACCCCATGGGGTGGCTTGAGTCCTTTTTTGGATGGCTGAGCACGGTCCTCGGCGGCGCTCTCCCCGAGGGGCTCCTCCGGTCCCTGATCATCGACGGTATCATCGCCGGTGTGGGCGGCGTCACATCCTTTGTCCCGCTCATCATCATCCTGTTCCTTTTTATTTCCATTCTTGAAGATTCGGGTTACATGGCCCGCTCGGCCTTCATCATGGACAAGTTCCTCCATATCTTCGGTCTGCACGGGCAGTCATTCCTGCCGATGATCATCGGGTTCGGATGTTCTGTCCCGGCGATCATGGCGGCCAGGACCTTGAAGAGTCCGCGGGACCGGATCATTACGGTTATCGTGACGCCCTTCATGAGCTGTGGGGCCAAGTTGCCGGTCCATGTCCTTCTGGCCGGGGCCTTTTTCGGCGTGAGGCAGGGGGAGGTCGTTCTGTCGATCTATGTGATCGGTGTTGTCCTGGCGCTTCTGTCGTCCTGGTTCTTCCGCCATACGGTCCTTAGGGGAGAGGCGACCCCTTTTGTCATGGAACTGCCTCCTTACCGCATGCCGACGTGGAGGGGGATCCTCTGGCATGTGCGGGAGAAAACCTTCAAATATTTGAAAAAGGCGTGGTTCGTCCTTTTGCCCGCATCGGTCCTGATTTGGGCCGTCTCGAGTTTTCCGAGGGTGCCCGTGACGAACGACCCGGTCCCTCTCGAGGAGACCTATCTGGGGCGTTTCGGCAAGGGGATCGAGCCGGTGATCCGTCCCCTGGGGTTTGATTGGAAGATCGGCATCTCCGCCATTACGGGCTTTGCGGCCAAGGAGGTCGTGGTCTCGACGCTGGGGGTCCTCTACAAGGTCGGGGATGGAGAAGGCGAGAAGGGGGCCAGCCTCCGTCAGGCCCTTCGGGCGGATCCTGTCTTTGATCCCCTGGTCGCGTATGTCCTGATGCTGTTCACCCTGATCGTGATCCCGTGTTTTGCATCTTTGGCCGCGATCTTCTCCGAGATCGGGTGGAGATGGCTCGTCTTCGCGGTTTCTTATTGGCTTGCCCTGGCCTGGGGGTTGTGTTTTGCCGTATATCAGGCCGGGCGTCTTTTGGGATTCTAGATGGAAAAAGACCGCAGCATTCTTTTTGAGAAGGTGTCCAAGAAGGCGGGCAAGGCCATTGTCGATCATGCCATGATCGAGGAGGGGGACCGGATCGTTGTCGCGGTCTCCGGCGGAAAGGACAGCCGGGCCCTTCTGGAGGTGATGATCGACCGCCAGGCGATCGCCCCTGTTGGCTTTGAGATCATGGCCGTGCATGTGGACACTGGTGTCCCGGGGCCGGACCTCGAGGAACTGGAGGCGTTCTTTCGTTCGGCGGGCGCCCCGTATCATATTGAGACAAGCGATCTTTTTCGCGATAAGGACCTTTCGGACCTTAATTGTTTTTGGTGTTCGTGGAACCGTCGCAAGGTCTTGTTCCAGTTCGCCCAGAAGAACGGGTTCCACAAGATCGCCCTCGGGCATCACCTGGACGATATCGCGGAAAGCATCCTGATGAACATCTGTTTCAAGGGCGAGGTGAGCGCCATGTGCCCCAAGCAGGAGTTCTTTGGAGGGGATCTGACGATCATTCGGCCGTTCTGTCATGTTCACGAAGAAGAGATCGCGGCGCTCGCACGGATGAAGGGGCTCTCGGCAGAGATCTCCTGCCGGTGCCCTGTGGCCGGGGGTACCCAGCGGGCGGCCTTCAAGAAGATCATCGGCGGGCTTCGAGAAACCTGCCCCGGCGTCAAGGAGAACATTTTCAACAGCCTCAGGAATATCAAGGAAGAATATCTTCCCTGAAAGGAGAGACGTGTCCGAACATTCTTGTCCGAAGAGAGGTTTTTTTGCATGGCCGCAGGGGGTCCGCAAGGTCTACCAGCCCGGTGTTCGTCATCCGGAACTTAAGGTCCCTTTCCGCGAGGTGACGCTTTCATCCGAAAAGGGTGTGGTCCGTCTCTATGATGTGACAGGTCCTTACGGGGACCCGGATGGCTCCTGCGACATGTCCCGGGGCATCCCCCGGGTCCGCCCCGAGGGAGGGGAGGGTCAGCTGGCCTCGGCCCGTCGGGGTGTTCTCACCCCCGAGATGGAGTTCGTCGCCATCCGCGAAGGCTTCGATCCCGAGTTCGTCCGCCAGGAGGTGGCGGAAGGACGGGCGATCATTCCGGCCAATATCCGACACCGGGAGCTGGAACCCATGGCCATCGGCCGTGCCTTTCTGGTCAAGATCAATGCCAATATCGGAAATTCCGCGATGTCGTCGGGGATCGAGGAAGAGCTTGAAAAAATGCTCTGGTCCATCCGCTGGGGGGCGGACACGGTCATGGATCTCTCGACGGGGAAGAACATCCATGAGATCCGTGAGAGGATCATCCGCCGCTGTCCCGTGCCCCTGGGGACGGTCCCGATCTACGAGGCGCTCGAGAGGGCCGGGGGGCGTGTCGAGAACCTGTCCTGGGAGATCTACCGGGATGTCCTGGTCGATCAGTGTGAACAGGGCGTTGATTATTTTACGGTCCATGCCGGGGTCTTGAGGGATTTCATCCCGGCCGCCAAGGCGCGCCTGACCGGGATCGTCTCGCGTGGCGGATCCATCATGGCCAAATGGATGAGCCTGCATCGAGAGGAGAATTTTCTCTATACCCATTTCCGGGAGATCTGCCAGATCCTTAAGGAATATGATGCGGCCTTTTCTCTGGGCGACGGGCTCCGCCCCGGCTCGACGCATGACGCCAATGATGCGGCCCAGTTCGGGGAGCTGAAGGTCCTGGGCGAGCTCACCAAGATCGCCTGGTCCTTTGATGTCCAGGTCATGATCGAGGGGCCGGGACATGTCCCTCTTCAGAAGGTGAAAGAGAATATGGACCGCCAGATCGAATGGTGTCACGGCGCGCCGTTCTATACATTGGGACCTTTGCCGATCGACGTGGGGGCAGGGTATGACCACATCACATCGGCTATCGGGGCGGCATTGATCGGTTCCTTGGGGACGGCGATGCTTTGCTATGTGACGCCGAAGGAGCACCTGGCGCTCCCCGAGAAGCAGGATGTAAAGGACGGGATCCTGGCCCACAAGATCTCGGCGCTCGTTGCCGACCTGGCCAAGGGTCATCCGATGGCGGTCGCCTGGAATGATGCGATGTCAAAAGCCCGTTTCGAGTTCCGGTGGGAGGATCAGTACAGGCTGAGCCTTGATCCGGACCTCTGCCGCCGTTACCGTGAGGCGGCCCTGCCGAAAGATCCTTCCTCCAGCCGGTGCTGCACGATGTGCGGTCCGGACTTCTGCGCGATGAAGATCACTCAAGAGATCGTCTGAAGATCAACTGATGAGCTGGCGGACCCGGTGCTCGCATTCGTCGAGCTGGGTCAGGATGCGGGCGCGGGATTCCTCGCTCTCCTCTTTGATCTGGGGGGCGAGGGCGCGGTAGTAGGAGATGCCGTTTGTGAGGTTGTCGCGGAACTCCGTGATGGCCGATTCCCGTTTCTCGGGAGGGGCCGAGCGGTGCTCTTCGCAGAGCCTGGCGAACTGGTCGATGTTGAGATGCAGCTCTTTGATGAACATGTGCGGTCGGTCGCGGAAGGGCATATAATTCGCACGCCCGTAGATGTGGTTGATCATTTCTTTTAAAGTGAGCGGCCGGTTGAAATAGGCGATGTTCGGCCCCGGGCACACCGCCGGGGCGGGGGTGCCGCTCTTGACGATGTTCTCGTTCTTGTAGACCCCGTGTCCCAGCTCCGCGCAGATGCAGGCCTTGTCCGTGATCTTCTTGGCCTCGCGTTCGTATTCTTCCTTGGGCATCCCCCGGGCCTTGAGCGCCTCGAGTTTTAATTTCTGATACACGCGTGACGCCGTGCAGATCGGGCTCTTGGTGAATTCGGTGTTGTTCGCCAGATGTCCCAAAAGGCAGGGGCTTCCAGGTTCATCCTTGCGGATCCTCAGGCATTTCTGGATCTCGCTCAAGGATGTGCGCAGATTGTTGAAGGCCACATTGAGCGGCGACACGTCACTCAGAAAAATGTCCTGTTCGCCGGCTGCGGCCAGGCGGTTCAGGGTGTCCCGGTCCATCTGGACCGCCTCGGGGACCAGGAGAAAGGGTGAGCCCCATCCTGTTGAGACCACACCGTAGTAGCGTTTCAGAAAGGCATCCTCGTTTACGGTCCCGATCCCTCCCTGGGCGGTCAGGCGGAAGGAGAGAGGCGTCGTCGGAACAGGTCGGCCGCGTCCCTCAAGGGAACTCTTGAGGGTCGAGGACAGCTGCTCGATGAGTTCGCTGCGTTTCTGCTTGAATTCTTCAAGGATCGGTCCGATCAGATTTCCCTGGCCAGCGAAGGCATGGCCCCCGCAGTTCAGCCCGGATTCCACGCGGTACTCGGAGACCCAGAGGCCTTTCTTGGCCAGGAATTTCCCCTGTGTGATCGCGGAGCGGTAATCGCTGACCTTGAGGATGATCTCTTTCTGAAAGAGCCCGTTCTTGTCCGGAAAGAAGGCGTCGAACTCCTCGATATAACTGTAAAGTTTTCTGTTGAAGCCGGCCGAGAGGACGATCCCCGAGCGGACCGTACTCTTGGCAAAACCCCTCAGGGCCGCCAGCGCGTCCGAGTATTCGTCGGGCAGGGGTTCCCCGGTCTTTCCGTAGTTGATCCGGTCGAGCTTGGTCATGATATTGACATCGATCCGACCCGTGGCAATGGATCCGCGCAGCTCTTCTTCCAGGGCTAATTTTTGGGATGCGTCGGAGGTGGCCAGCATCTTCAGGTATTTCCCTTTTAAGGGGGATGAGTCCGGAAGAAGGGTGAAATATTTCGTGATCTCGCTTGAAGGCGTGAAGGGGGTCTTTTTGAGGTCCTCGAATTGCCGGGTCACGATCCGGTCGAGAAGGTCCAGGTAGGCGGTGATGCGCCGGGCCCGCCAGTCCTCATCTCCTTTGTTGATCGGGGCATAGGGCTCATTGTAGCGAAGCGCGTAGAAGCGCCGCACGTCCTCGATCAGGGTGTCATCGACGAGCGAGATGACCGATGAGATCCCGTAGCGCGCGACGCGCACAGGGGAGTCGATCGTGAACCCGGTCCCCATAACGGGGATATGGAATGAATGAAGATCAGACATTTTGAAAACCTTGTCCCCAATATAGGGCAAAACCTTTTAAAAGCAACTTTTATTTCCCCTCTCTTATCGTTTGCCCGGCGGTATTTTTTGTAATAGAATGCTGCGGAAAATCATGGCCATATCCATCGACATCTCACAGATCA
>JAAYZZ010000166.1 GCA_012514595.1 Elusimicrobiota bacterium | reverse complement strand
GCCCAGAGCCAGCATATGGAGCAGCAGTTCGGGCTCGCGGACCTTCTGGCGGGGCTCACGGACTTCGGCAAGCAGATCCCTGCGACCGCGAAGGAAGAGCTGAAGTGTCCGACCTGCGGTCTTACGTATGACGAATTCCGCAAGCTCGGCCGATTCGGCTGCGCGCAGTGTTATGTCGCGTTCCATTCCCAGTTGAGGACGCTTCTCAAGAAGATCCACGGCTCCAACAGTCATCTGGGGAAGCACCCGGAGCATGTGAGTCCCCTTGTCATCGACGAGGTTCCATCTTCGGGAGCGGTCACGGATCCGGGGGAGGAGGCCCTCGATCATTTGAGACTGCGTCTGCAGAAGGCGATCATGGAGGAGGATTTTGAACAGGCGGCTGTCCTGCGGGATAAGATCCGCAAGATCGAGCAGGGGGAATGATGGAGCCAAAGGATTTCTTGCATCACACCGGAGAATGGCTGAAGGGGGCCGGACCTCACGCCCATATCGTGCTCTCTTCGCGTGTCCGTTTGGCCAGGAACCTGACGGGATTCCCCTTCACCAATCGGGCCCAGAAGCAGGACCTCGAGGCCATTCTGGACCTGATGAAGCAGGTCCTTCCCGGGATTGATCTCTTCAAGGGATCGACCCTTTTTCGTTTGCAGGACCTGGACACGATCGACCGGCAGTTCCTCGTCGAGCGGCATTTGATGAGCCATGAGCATGCGGCCAATCCCCAGGGCAAGGGGCTTGTGGTGTCCCCTGAGGAGGCTCTCTCGGTCATGATCAACGAGGAGGACCACCTGCGGATCCAGGTCATGCAGTCGGGGTTCAATCTCGACGGGACCTGGCAGGCCATTGACGCGATCGACAATGCCCTGGCCGCGAAGCTTCCGTATGCGTTCGTCCCCGAGTGGGGGTATCTCACGGCCTGTCCGACGAACACCGGGACCGCGATGCGGGGATCGGTCATGCTTCATCTGCCGGCGCTGGTGATGACCAAGCAGATGGACAAGATCCTGAGCGCCATTGCCAAGCTCAGCTTTGCGGCGCGCGGCTTCTATGGCGAGGGTACGCAGGCGACCGGCAATTTCTATCAGATCTCGAATCAGGTCTCTTTGGGGCATTCGGAACTGGACATCATCCAGAACATCAACGGTCTTATCCGTCAGATCATCGAGCAGGAGGAGCAGGCGCGGCAGGCGCTCTTGGTGCAGAACCGCTCCGCGCTCGAGGACAAGATCTGCCGGGCCATGGGGATCCTCGAGAATGCGAGGATCATCTCGAGCCAGGAGACCATCGATCTTCTGTCCATGGTCCGTCTGGGGGTGGATGTGGGGATCCTTTCGGGCATGGACTATCGGGTCATCAATCAGCTTTTTATCATGATCCAGCCGGCGCATCTGCAGCGGATCAGCGGAAAGAAACTGACGGCGATGGAGCGGGATACCAAGCGGGCGCAGGTCATCCGTGATCTTTTGCGCTCGTCGAGAGAGACATAATTTCTGTTCAAGGAGGAGAGCATGTTCAATCGTTTCACCGAGAGGGCGCGTAAGGTCATCGTTTATGCCAAGGAGGAGGCTCGCCGTTTTAATCACGATTATATCGGAACCGAGCATCTTCTGTTGGGGTTGATCCGCGAGGGAGAGGGGGTCGCTTCGGCGGTCCTTCAGAAACTGGGCGTGGACCTAGAGTCCATCCGGATCGAGGTCGAGAAGCTGGTCCAGCCCGGACCCCAGACCCAGGTCGTGGGAGATATCCCTTTTACGCCGCGCTCCAAAAAAGCGCTGGAACTCTCCGCCGAGGAGGCACGCGCGCTCGGGCACAATTACATCGGGACCGAGCATCTTCTGTTGGGCCTCGTCAAGGAAGGCGAGGGCATGGCGTATCGCGTTCTTCTGAATCTCGGGCTGGATCTCGGGAAGCTCCGCAACGAGGTGATGGAGATCCTAGGGTCCGGGATCCCGGGTTACGGCCAGCAGCCTGGCGAGCCGCCGCCCCGGGGCGGGGCGCCGGCCGGTGGGTCCCAGAGCAAGACCCCGGCGATCGATGCCTACGGCCGCAATCTCAACAAGATGGCCAAGGACGGAAAACTGGACCCTGTGATCGGCCGACAGTCGGAGATCGAGCGGGTCATCCAGGTCCTGTCCCGCCGGACGAAGAACAACCCGGTCCTTCTGGGAGAGGCGGGCATCGGGAAGACCGCCATTGTCGAGGGGCTGGCCCAGATGATCGTCTCGGGGGATGTCCCTGAAGTCCTGCGTGAAAAGACGATCGTCGTCTTGGATCTCGCCATGATGGTCGCGGGAACCAAGTACCGCGGTCAGTTCGAGGAACGCATCAAGGCCGTCATGGAGGAGCTCAAGCGTAACGGAAAGATCATCCTTTTTATCGACGAGCTTCATACGCTGGTCGGGGCCGGGGCCGCGGAAGGAGCGATCGATGCGGCCAATATCCTCAAGCCCGCACTCGCCCGCGGCGAGATCCAGTGCATCGGCGCCACCACCCTCGATGAGTACCGCAAGAACATCGAGAAGGACGCGGCCCTGGAGCGCCGGTTCCAGACGATCCAGGTCAATCCGCCGAGCGTGGAGCAGACGGTCCTGATCCTCAAGGGCCTGCGCGACAAGTACGAGGCGCATCACCGCGTCAAGTATTCGGATGAGGCGCTGGAGGCCGCGGCCAAACTGTCCGACCGTTATATCTCCGCCCGCTTCCTTCCGGATAAGGCGGTGGATATCATCGATGAGGCGGGAGCGAGCGCGCGTCTCAAGGCGATGGTGACCCCCGAGGACATCAAGAAGATGGAGGGCGAGATCGAGAACATCCGCAAGGAGAAAGAGGCCTTCATCAAACAGCAGGATTTCGAGAAGGCGGCCCAGTTCCGTGACAAGGAGCGTGAAGTGCGGGAGGCCCTCGAGAAACGCCGGGGGGAGTGGATGGCGAGTCGTGACAACACCAGCCTTGTGATCACACTCGATGATATCGCGCGCGTGGTTTCGCAGTGGACCGGCGTGCCTCTTGTCCGTCTCGAGGAGAAGGAGACCGAGCGGCTTTTGAAGATGGAGGAACATCTCGCGAAGGTGGTGGTCGGTCAGGAGGAGGCGATCTCTGCGATCGCGCGTGCGGTCCGCCGTTCGCGTGCCGGGATCAAGAACCCGCGCCGGCCCATTGGTTCCTTTATTTTTCTGGGTCCGACGGGCGTCGGAAAGACGCTCTTGGCCCGCGCCCTTTCGGATTTCATGTTCAACGACGAGACCGCGCTCATCCAGATCGACATGTCCGAGTATATGGACAAGTACAATGTCTCGCGTCTGGTGGGGGCCCCTCCCGGATATGTGGGCTACGAAGAAGGCGGACAGCTGACCGAGAAGGTGCGTCGTCGTCCCTATTCCGTCGTTCTTCTCGATGAGATCGAAAAGGCGCATGCGGATGTGTTTAATATCCTGCTGCAGGTGCTTGAGGAGGGCCGGCTTACCGATTCTCTGGGTCGGACCGTCGATTTCCGCAACACCGTGATCCTCATGACCTCGAATCTGGGAGTTGACATGCTGCGCAAGCAGGGCAGTCTGGGTTTTGCCTCCCGCAAGGAGGAGGAGACCTATAACCAGATGCGGGACCGGCTCATGGGCGAGATCAAAAAGGTCTTTAAGCCCGAGTTCCTCAACCGTATCGACGATACGATCGTCTTTCAGTCTCTCTCCAAGGAGGATCTCTATAAGATCATCGATCTGGAGATCGCCGCGGTCAGGAAGCGTCTGGCAGAAAAGAACATTACCCTCGAAATGTCGTCCGAGGCTGTGGACTTCCTGATCGAGAAGGGTTTTGATCCGGTGTTCGGGGCCCGCCCCCTGAAGCGGACGATCCAGCGATATCTGGAGGACCCGCTTTCGGAGGCCATCATCGCCGGGACTTTCCGGGAGGGGAGCCCAGTCGCGGTCCGTCCCGACGGGGATAAGCTGATCTTTGTCTGATGAGGCGGCAAGCCCTTTTCTTTTTTTCTGTTTTCTTTTGGGCCGGGGCGTGTTTCGCGGCCCCAACGGAGATCGTGCCGTTCACCGGCGTCCTGGACCTGAAGGCCGGGGCCATGACCCTGTCGTTCTTCCCGGAGGGACGGCAGGCCGTGACGCTGAAGGCGGAAAGGACCCAGCAGGATCCTTTGGCCCGTTCCTTCAGGGTCAGCGCGGACCTGGTCCATGTCCCGACGGGATTCTTCGATCTGTCGACGAACATCCGGGGAGAGATCTCCTTCTTGGGGCAGTCTTTGAACGCCCTGGATGTCGCGGTCAGACTGGAGGGGCGGGATACCCTCGTGGATTACAGTCCTGTCAGCGATGTCGTTCTGGATGTTCTTTTGAAGGATGGCAAGGCGACGATCCGTTCCGTGTCCTTGGGTCCGTTTGCGGCTCGCGGAACGGTCGGATTGGAGGCCCCTTGGTCTTTGGCTTTGAGACTCGATCTTTTGACGCTTGATCTTGAGGTCCTGGGGGCGCTTTTTGAAAGATATGCAGGGATCCGTTCCTGGCCCGTGACCGGAACCGCTGACGGGCTTATGGAGCTCAAGGGGGAATGGCGCCATCCCGAGGTCCAGGGAAAGATCTCGGCCTATAACGGGATGATCAAGGGGGTCGGTTACGAATCGATCCTTCTGGATTTTGAAGGCAGATATCCCTCGATCCGTTTGCGAGAGGGGATGTTCCAGCAGGCGGAAGGGCTGGTGTTCCGTCTTGCCGGCATACTGGACCTGAGTGACATGGCCCGTTTGGGAGAGCAGATCCGTCTTCTCAAGAAAGACCCTCTGGTGGGGGAGGTCGGGGATCGGCGGGAGTGGGTGATCCGGCGTCTTCGGTCCGGCGGAACCGGGACGACCGATATGAAATATCTCTGGATGAAGGATGACCGCGGGGATGTCTCTGCGGTCCTGGGGATCCAGAAAAGCATCGGGTTCTGATGAAAGGATAGGAATGGCGCGGGCCTGGGTCGTTTTCCGTTACGGGTTGCGGTATGTGGGGAGCCTGGTGCTTCTTCTGGGACAGAGCCTGGCCTGCGCCGTGACCCCGCCTTTCAATGCCTATCGCTTTCTCTACCAGGCTCGTCGGGTCGGGCTGGGCACATTCTTTATTTCCTCGGTCGGTGCATTCTTCATCGGGGCCATCATTTCCCTCCAGATGGCGTATCTGATGGTCAGCCTTTCGGCGGAGATCTATATCCCGAATGTGGTGGCGATCGCGCTGGCGCGGGAACTGGGTCCTGTCATGACCGCGATCATCGTGGCCGGCCGCATCGGCGCGGGGATCACGGCCGAGATCGGGACCATGACCGTCACCGAGCAGATCGATGCGCTCAAGGCCTTTGCCGTGAACCCTGTGCGCTATCTGGTGGTGCCGCGTCTTCTGGCCCTGCTCCTGATGGTCCCGATCCTCACGGTCTTTGCCGTTCTCGCCGGAATCCTGGGCGGTTTTGTGATCTGTCACTTCAAGCTGTCGATCCAGCATCATACCTATTGGAACATGGTCGTAACGGCCCTTGTCCTCAAGGATGTGGTCACGGGGCTTTTGAAGACGTTTTTCTTCGCCGCGGTCATTGCGATCGTGGGGTGTTGGGAGGGGATGAATGTGCGCGGCGGGGCGGATGGGGTCGGGAAGGCCACTACGCTTGCGGTCGTCCGTTCGTTCATTTTCATTATCCTGATTGATTGTGTCCTAACGTTCATCTTTTACTTTGTGTTCAACGCATGATCGAGATCAAGAATCTTTATAAGACCTTTGACAAGACCGCGGTCCTCAACGGTCTGAACCTGCACGTCCGGGAGGGAGAGACCAAGGTCATCATCGGCCGCTCTGGCGTGGGAAAGAGCGTGCTGTTAAAGAGCATCGTGGGGCTCGTCCGTCCTGAGAGCGGGTCCATTGTGGTGGACGGCCAGGAATTGATGGGATTGGATGAACGGGGTTTTGACCGGGTCCGCAAGGACATCGGACTTGTCTTTCAGGGAGGGGCCCTTTTCGATTCCCTGAACGTGGGGGAGAACGTGGCGTTCCACCTCGACGAGTTCACAAGGATCCGCGGGGAGGAGCGGCGCGAGAGGATCGCGCGGGCGCTTTCGTTTGTGGGGATGCGGGAGATCGAGGGCCTGATGCCTTCGCAGCTTTCGGGCGGGATGCGAAAGCGTGTGTCCCTGGCACGGGTCCTGTGCCGGGAGCCCAGGATCATCCTGTACGATGAGCCGACGAGCGAGGTCGATCCCATTACCGCGGATGCGATCAACAATCTGATCGTCGAGATGCGGAACCGGCTCAAGGTCACCTCGATCGTTGTGACGCACGACATGAACGCGGCCTATAAGATCGCGGATACGATCGCGATGTTCTACCAGGGGCAGGTCATTGCCGACGGGACCCCGGAGGAGATCCGGCATTGCCGGCATCCGTTCGTCCGTCAGTTCATTTCCGGTGAATCGCAGGGCGCGATCACGGAGGATGAGAATATCAAGTTCGGACATGTGAGATAAAGGAGACAGCCATGCCTCGCGAAAGCAATCTGGAGATCAAGGTGGGCAGTTTCGTGGTCGCGGCGGTCGTGACACTCGTGGCCTTCGTGTTCTCGATCAGCGATTTCACGATCTTTCAGAAGGGGGTCGTTTACAAGGTCGCCTTCCGGTTCGCCAATGGTCTCAAGAAGGGGGCGCCTGTCCGTGTGGCGGGCGTGGACTCGGGGCATGTTCGCTCGATCCAGGTGAGGTATGACCTCCAGGACCATACGGCCAAGGTCCTGGCGGATGTCTGGATCGCGGACGGGATCGCGCTTCCGGTCGATTCGGCGTTCCGGATCAACCAGCTGGGGATCCTCGGCGAGCAGTATCTTGAGATCTCTCCCGGAGAAAAGGAGGATGTCGCCCCCTCGGGACATCTTTTTGATGGGGAGGACCCCGTTCCCGTCGAGAAGATCATGAAACAGGTCTCCGGGCTTTCGAACAAGGTCGATCTTCTTCTGGCCAATATCAATCAGGGTGTCTTGAATGAGGAGAACAAGGCCGCGTTGGCTGAGACCCTCTCCAATATTGCCGGGATCACCGGGATGCTGAAAGACGGGGATGGCACCGTCGGAAGGTTCCTCGCGGACCCGGGGGTCTATAACAATCTCGAGGAGTTGAGCGCAGACCTCAAGGCCAATCCGTGGAAATTGTTCTACAGGCCGAAGGGGAAGAAATAGAGAGGAGCGGGCAAAAGGCCAGTAGGCAAAAGGCAGCGGGGTTCCTGTCCCCGATTGTCTGTCATCTGCTGGCCCTCGGTTATGAAGTCCAAGACCGTCTTTTCATGCCAGTCATGTGGATACGAGTCGAGCCGGTGGCTCGGGAAATGCCCCGGGTGTGACAGCTGGAATTCCTTCGTTGAGGAGAAGTCCAGCCCCAAGCAGGCGCAGGATACGCCCCGCGGGATCCTGGCCAAGACCGATGATCCCCAGCCCTTAAAAGATGTTCCGCTCGCAAGAGAGAAGAGGGCTTCGACGGGGATCCCCGAGCTGGACAGGGTCCTGGGAGGGGGAATCGTCCCCGGATCCGTGATCCTTCTGAGCGGGGACCCGGGGATCGGGAAATCGACGCTGGCCCTTCAGGCCGGATGCCGTCTGAGCGAGGCCAAGGAACGCGTGCTCTATGTCTCCGGCGAGGAGTCCGTCGAACAGACCAAGCTTCGGGCCGAGCGGATCATCAAGGACCCGGCCGCGGAGTTTCTCGTCGTCAATCAGATCGACCTGAACGTGATCATCGCGCAGGTTGACGCGGTAAAGCCCAAGGTGCTGATCGTGGATTCGATCCAGGTCGTCTATGAGCCGGGATTGGGGTCGAGCCCGGGGAGCGTGGCCCAGGTCAGGGAATGCGCCGCGCTCTTGACGCAGCTGGCGAAATCCCGCGGGATCGCGCTCTTTTTGATCGGACATGTGACCAAGGACGGGGCCATCGCCGGCCCCAGGGTCCTGGAACATATCGTGGATACCGTTCTTTATTTTGAAGGTGAACGCTACTCGGCCTACCGGGTATTGCGTACGACAAAGAACCGTTTCGGCTCGACGAACGAGCTGGGGGTCTTTGAGATGACATCGGCGGGGCTTCTCGAGGTCAAGAATCCTTCGGAGATCTTCCTGCAGGAACGCGCGAAGGAGACATCGGGTTCGGTCGTGGTGCCGATCCTGGAGGGGACGCGGCCATTTCTCGTCGAGGTACAAGGGCTTGTGTCGCGGTCGGCTTTCGGCATGGTGAGGCAGAAGGCCCAGGGGTTCGATGCCAACCGTTTGGCGCTTTTGGTAGCGGTCCTGGAAAAGCGGCAGAGCCTCAGGCTCGAGGACCAGGACATTTTCTTGAACATCGTCGGCGGCGTCCGCGTCGAGGATCCGGCGGCGGATCTTGGGGTGGCGATCGCGATCGCCTCCGCGTTCCTGGACAAACCGGTTCCGCCGGATACGGCGGTGCTCGGTGAGGTCGGGCTTTCGGCAGAGGTCAGAAGCGTGGGGCATCTTCCGGCGCGCCTCAATGAGGCCGCGAAGCTGGGGTTCCGCCGGGTGATCGTCCCGGCCAATAATCTGAAGGGCCGGGGGGACCTGGGGGTGAAGGGCCTGGAGCTTTTACCCGTGAAGAGTCTCGGAGAGGCTTTGGAGATCATTCGTTCGTCATAATCCATTGGAGGAGATATGACCCTTTCGTTCATTCGTCTGTTCTTTTTTGTTCTGAGCGCGGTCTCCGGATACTACATCGGGAGTCTCTACGGAAAAGATTGGGTGGGGCTCACCTCCGGGGCTGCGGTCGCCGTCGTGTGGATCTTTCTCGAGATGGGTCTCAAACGTGTCTCGGTGCGGGGACTTTCGAGCATGGTCTTCGGGCTCCTTTTCGGGATGATCATGGCCAAACTGATCTCGGATATTCTTTCCATGGTCCCATTCGACGAGACGATCCTTTCATCCCTGCGCGTGGGGCTCACGCTTGTCTTTTCCTATCTGGGGGCCGTGATGGCGCTCCGGGGCAAGGATGAGTTCAATCTCATCATTCCCTATGTCCGGTTCAAGCGGACCGATCTCAAGGAGGGGGTTGTCCTGGTGGACACCAGCGCGATCATCGACGGGCGCATCGCGGACATCTACCGCAGCCATTTTCTTTCCGGGAGGCTGGTGGTTCCGCGCTTCGTGCTTCATGAGCTGCAGCGCCTGGCCGATTCCGACGATGATCTCAAGCGTCAGCGCGGGCGCCGCGGAATGGAGATCCTGAGGGCCATGCAGAAGGACAGCGCCGTCGACATCCATATTCATGAGGATGACCTTCCGGGTGAGCGCGAGGTGGACCTCAAGCTTATCAAGCTGGCCAAAATGATGGAGGGGCGCCTCTGCACCACGGATTTTAATCTCAGCCGCATCGCCTCGATCCAGGGGACCGAGGTCCTGAACATCAATGAACTCGTCAATTCTGTGAAGCCCGTGATCTTCGCGGGCGAGGTGATCGATGTGCAGATCATCAAGGAGGGAAAGGAAGAGAGCCAGGGGGTCGCCTATCTTGATGATGGGACCATGGTCGTTGTGAGTGATGGCCGTCGTCACATCGGCCAGCGGGTGAAGGTCGCGGTGACATCGGTCCTCCAGACCCAGGCGGGACGCATGATCTTCGCGAGGCTGGAGGGGCGGTGAGAACGGTCGCGATCATCCCGACAGCCGGGTCCGGCGAGCGGTTCGGTTCCGCGGTGCCCAAGCCTTTGGTGGATCTGGGCGGTGAGCCTTTGGTCCTGCGGACGCTGAGGGTCTTTGAGGCGTCCTCTGTCGTGGATGGCATCATCCTCGTGGTCCGGGAGGATCTCAAAAAGGGTTATGAAGACCTTGTCGCACGGGCCGGATTGCGCAAGGTTGTGGCCTGTGTCGCAGGGGGCGCAACGCGGACCGTTTCGGTCCGCCGGGGGCTTTCGGCGATCGGTCCGGAGGCGGAGGTCGTGATCGTTCACGACGGGGTGAGGCCGTTTGTGACAGGGGCCATGATCGCCGAAGGGGTGGCCTTGGCCAAGGAGAACGGGGCCGCGATCGCCGCCGTCCCCCTGAAGCCCACGGTCAAGCTCGTGGATTCTGTGACGGGGGAGGTCAAAGGGACCTTGGAGCGTGCAAGACTTTTTGAGGTGCAGACCCCTCAGGTTTTCCGGCGGGACGTGATCGAAAAGGCGTATGCCTTGGGCCTGGAGGCCACGGATGACGCCGCGCTCGTCGAGAAGGCAGGGGGTCGGGTCCGGGTCTTTCCCGGGTCCTACCGGAATATCAAGATCACCACGCCCGAGGATCTTTTGCTCGCGCAGGCCTTCCTGGAGGGTTAGCTCATGGCATCAACAATTTCCAAGGCGGACGAGTATCGCTCCGGAATCGGGTACGATGTGCACGCGTTTGTCCGCGGACGGAAACTCATCCTCGGCGGTGTGCAGATTCCTTATGAGCGGGGGCTCAAGGGGCATTCGGATGCGGATGTCCTGATCCATGCGGTGATGGACGCTCTTTTGGGCGCTGCGGGAGAAGGCGATATCGGCGAGCATTTTCCGGATACGGAACGGAAATATAAAGGCGCCTCGAGCGTTCGCCTTTTGGAGAAGGTCCGTTCTGTTATCGGGAAGAAGGGATTCTCCGTCGTCAATGTCGATGTGACGTTGCTCATGGAGGAGCCGAAGGTCAGCCCCTTCAAGGCCCGCATGAAGGCGAACATCGCCCGTGTCCTTCGCGTCGAGCGTTCGCGTG
>JAAYZZ010000165.1 GCA_012514595.1 Elusimicrobiota bacterium | reverse complement strand
CCTCCGGCATTCGGCGAGGCGTCGATGGTCAGGTTCCCCTGGCTGACCGCGGGAAGGGCGGTCGTCACACTGATGGTGGCGGGTGCGGCTGATGGAAAGACGGTGGTGTCAAAGTAGATGGCCTGGTCAGAGAGGGCATAGGTCATGGCCCAGCGGAGCGTTCCCGCCGTCAAAGTATTGGCTGTTGAAGTGACAAGGTGTGACGCGAATGTCCAGTTCGTATTCCCGGAGGCATCGACCGCATACGTTGCAGTGATGCCGTTGGTCGCGATCGCATCCTTCACATCCACGAAAGAGACATCTTCGAACCCGTTGTCCATGATCGTGAAGGTCGCCACCCCGTCATCCGACACCGTCCGAAGCGACAACACCGCCCCGTGCGCGCCTGTGAGCGTAAGCGTCCCGCCCGCCGAGATCGTCTGCGTCGTCCCGTCGCCGAAGGTCAGCGTGTCAGCCGAGGCGACCGTCTTGGTCAGGTTGTAGAAGGTCGTGCTGCCCAAGACCTGCTGCGACGTTCCGGTCAGGGCGACGGTCCCGGTGCCGGGGGTCAAGGTCCCGCCCCCGGAATTGTCCCAGTTTCCAGCGACGCTGATCGTGCTGTCATCGATCGCGATCGTTCCCCCGTCCAGGACCACATCCCCGCCCACGCCCAACGCGAATCCGTTGGTGTTGAGCGTCCCCTCGACCACCACATCACCCGTGACCGTGATGTCATCCGTCATCTCAACGGTGGCATCAGCGTAGATGACCCAGTCGCCCTCGATCGTGGAACCCATCGTGTAGGTCGTGGCCCCGCCCGTGTAGTCGTCGAGATACAAGTTCCCGTAGGTCTCTCCTGAGGGAAGCGTCTGCGACAGGTCGGAGCGAATGAAGAGCGTCCCGTTCGTCCAGGTCGTGGCATCCGGATCCACGTTCGTGGAGGTATAGGAGGCCACCGAGCCCGCGAGGGTTACAACAGATGCCCCGGAGGTAAAAGAGGATCCCCCATCCACGATCAGGGCCTGGGGCACGGTCACAGGCTGGCCATTAGCGTTAAAGGTCCCGGAAACAGCGAGGGATCCCGTCACCTCCAAAGGCGCCGAGAGCGTCTCTGTCTCACCTGTGGCCACGGCATGATGGATCGAAAAATCGAGGGCATCATAGCCCGCCCCCGGCCCTCCGATGTAGAGAGCGGCATCCACAACGAATGGAAAACCGCAGAACGCGGTCCACAAGAAAAATAAAGAAGTTATAAGAGGGAGAAGAAAGAACGTCCTTGGCTGGCGAAGGATGGTAGGCATTAAAAAAGAAGAATATTTAGATTAGGAGAAGTTGGACTTATATTGTCACGCCAACCCCCTCTCTTCAAGACGTTTTCAGGAAAAAATTAAGGCTGTTAATAGGGGTCTGTCCCTATTCTGAAGTTCTGCACAACCGACCGCCGTAATCGCTGCTGCGGGTGCTATCCACACCCGCTGCCAAACCCCGGTAAGAAAGCCGATAACCCACAGGAGGGCCACTCTTCCATGAGCCTCCACGGCGCCCAGAGCCCGTTGCAGTCGTCCCCGGCCATGTCGAGGCATCGGCCGCACCGGCCGCTGTCAAAGCGCCGTTGCCATGCGTGCCGTCAAAGAGACGGCCCACCGTGGCCTCGCCCACACTCACGGGTCGCTCATAGAGATTTCCCGAAAATTCCATGATGCCGTAGTAACCCGCCCCGGCCTGGGCGCGGGTGGTGGCGGCTTTCGCGTAGATCCCGCCCCGGTAGGGCCCGTCCACGGTATTCGAGGTGTGATTAAGGTTGCAGTTGTCATCCACATCTTCATCGGCTTGGCCGCTGGTGGTGCCGCTCAATCCGTAAGAAGGGCAATCTCCATCGAAAGAGGCAGATCCCCAGGCGTATACATTGGCCGACGGAGAATCGGGCCCGCGCGCGGCCTTCTCATACTCGAGTTCCGTGAAGGGCCTTAGCGCCGCCCAGTCCGCGTAGGCTGCGAGGTCCGCCCACGACAGATAATTGGCCGCCACCCACTGGCCGTCATTGCTTTCGTTAAATGTGCCGTCGCCCTTGGTGTCGTTGTGCGTCGTTATTCCGTCGAGATCACAGCCAAATGTGACGACACCCGGCGCTGCCGGAATGCTCGCGGGGTTGCGGATACCGGAACGATAATTCACATACTCGGTCCCGCTCATCGAGTAATAACTGTTTGTTGCATGATCCGCCACCCGGGCTTCCTGCTGGTCACGGGTCAGGGTATTGAGGAAATCCACGTACTGTTTTTGGGTTACCTCGTATTTCATCATGTAAAAGGGGGCAAAGCCCTTGGGGAAGGCGGCCGGAAGCGTGCCGGCACCGCCGATGGTGTTATTGCCGCTTGTTGAGGTGCCCCAAAGGTTGCCTACCGAGGCCGCGATGGTGATGGCACCTTCAGAGGTGATCTGGAAAGGGATCGTGGCACCCGACACCCAACTTCCGTCGGTAAAACTTCCGGACTCCGTGCCGCCCGACCCCACGTAGAAACTGCCTTCAGGCACATGAACCATCTCGACCCCAAAGACCTGGACCTTGAGGAGCGCGTCATCCGCCACACTGTCGGCGTCGTAATGCCAGACGATGCGGGCATTGTCCCAGTTGTTGCTTCCTGTCCCCGCCCCGTCGCGGTAGATGAAAACGCCCATGCCCACGCCATCAGTGGTCCCTGTGTCGATCTGCGAACCTGAAGGTTCCGTGTGGCCCGATGTCTTGAGCTTGCAGTGAGTCCAAGGACCCCAGACCCCGCCGGAATAGACGCTGTACTTGGCAAAGACCCAGGCCGCGTCCCAGTTGTTGGTGGCGTTGCCTGCATCGCCGTTGCACTGGGCGCCGCTCTCGCACCAGGAATTGTCCCAGGAGATGTCGAACTCGATATCCCAGGTGCCGTTGCCCGTACTCTGCGATTCGAGCGAGATGTTGGCGATGTCGAGGTTGTTGCCAAACGCGACGGCAGGCGCCATCGCGAGAAAGGTCAGGGCGAACAAGAAGATCGAAAAATATTCCCTGATCCGCATAGAAGCTCCCTTCTAATTAGGGACAGTCCCCAATTTCTCAGGAATTGTGTTCTGTGAGTACGTTATCACGATATACAAACAACCAAAGCGAAGTTTAAATTTTTTATTAGGGACAGTCCCTAATTTTCTCTGGTATACTTGATGAAAGTTTATGGAAAAAGAAAAATGTCCCCTCATCACTCCCAAGACCATCGAGAACACGATCCTGTATGACGAGTTCTCCTGGCTCTGGTTCCGCGTCTTTCTTCTGGATGCGTGGATGCGCGCTGATCTGACAAGGGTCTCTCAAGATATCGGGAAGGATTACAACCGGCTGGACGCGCTCTCGCGGACACAGGCCCTTCTCCTTACAGGAGTGATCGCGTCGGGTCTCGGCCTGTCCGCCGCCAAAGACGGGACGGTCGGGATCATCTGTTCAGTCCTTCTTCTGGGGGGCGCGGTCGGGTGTGCGGTTTTGGCGCATCTGCGGCACCGGGCGCTGGCCCGGCTGGGCGGGAACGTGATCGCCTCGGGGACCATTTCCCTCAAGGAGAACGAGACCCTGTATCAGCTGAGCGAACGGCTCTCCCGGGACCTCGGGATCCCGTCAATGGTGGATATCATATCCGAACGGGACAGGATCAACAGGATCGGATTCTTCGTGGCCTGGGGAGGATCCATCTTCATCCTCTTCAAAGGCGTGATCTTCTCGCTCACCGCCCTTGGTCTTGGCGTCCTCTCAATCAAACTCTTTTCAGAGATGCAGACCCTCCGGCGGGCCTCCAGAAAAGGCCTGCGCCCTACACGCCGTAAAACAATCTGAAGGCGACCAGAAGGAAGAGAGAAACCAGTCCGACGCGAAAGAATCCCGATGTCGTCAGGGAAAAAAGTGTGCTAAACATCCAGAATCCTTTGCGCAAAAGGAGCGGATGTCCCAGCCTGGGATGATGAAAGACCATGTTCTGCGCATTATACGACCTCCAGTTGAGGTTCAGTATGCGCTCCTCCCTCACCATATCATTAAAGAATTCCGAACCCGGGAGTGGCGTGAGGAACGACAAGATCGTGGCCGGAACCCCGAGACGGAACGCAAAGGACCAGAGATCAAAGATGTGCGGCCACGTATCCCCCAGGAACCCGAACATAAAGTTCGCCTTGACATTGACCCCGGCCTTGCGAAGCTTGGCTGTCAGCTCCAGATATTCCTGGGCAAAGCTGAACTTCCCCCCCCGCGCTTTCTCCCCTGAACTCCTGGTGATCTCATAACCGATCCCCACAAGATCGCACCCCGAAAGCCTCAGCAACGAGACCGCCTCGTCATCCCGGGCCACGTCGATACTGATGCTGGACCCCCACTTGATCTTCAAAGGGATCAGGGCCCGAAAAAGGTCCTTTGCATAAGAAGGGTCCAGATAGATGTTGTTATCGACGAAATAGAACGAGTCCCTTTCCCGGCGGGCCTGGGTCAGGATCTCAACAATATCCTCCACCGTGGCCCGCAGGCTTCGACCTTTCAGAAGGGCCGGGGATGTGCAGAAATGGCAGCGGAACTTGCACCCGCGGGTGGCCTCCAGGCTCCCGAACAGCATGTTGGCAGGGACCTCTTTCATGAACTCGACGACCCGTCGCACCTTCTCCGGAGGACAGCTCCCCTGATAGACCCTCCGGAGGCATCCGTTCTCGTAGTCGGAAATGATCTCTTCCCAGACCCCCTCGACCTCCCCGACCACAACGGCATCACAGAACTCCAGGGCCTCATCAGGGAAAAAGGTCACATGCGGCCCGCCCATGATCACGGTATTTCCCCGACGGCGATACTCTTTCGCGATCCGATAAGCCTCCGGAGAATTGGAAGAGAAGCAGGTGATCGCGACGATCCCCTTCTCTTCAAAGAACCGGTCCTCCCACAGATGCCTGTTGTAGTCGACGATCCGGTAACGCGCCGGGGTCAGGGCCCGCAAGACCAGGAAGATGCCGGGATAGTGGCGAAAAAAGAGAGAGCTCACCGCCGGGATGATCCCGGAAAAAGACGGATTGATCATAATCAGCGCCGGAGAGGGACCCGATGCTCTTGCGGTCTCTTCGAAATTCCTCCGATACAGAAGTAAAGCGGCCGCAAAAAAGACAAAAAAGTAACAATAGATTCTCAAGACATCGATCACGCCGGCCAGCCAGGAAACTCGCGAGAGAGTCCCCGCCGCCAAGAAAAAAGAAAAAAGGAAGACGATCGATCCTGAGGAAAAAAGAAGGAGTTCGATGACAGAAAGGTCCTCAAAGACCTTTTTCGCAGGATCGAACGAACGGCCCCTGTCCTTCACCAAGACATGCGCCAGAAAATAACCCAAGAGAGGCGCCACGAACACCATCAGGAAATCCGTCTGATAAAGATCCCCACCGAGAAAGAACAGGAACTGGACAAGGAACGGAAATAAAAGAAACAGAACGCTGATCCAGCCAAATTTCCGGATATCCCTTTGAACTCCTTTCATGGCAGGCGGCAGCGAAGGACAAAAAAGAACATCGATCCAGTATCCGCAGAACCCCGGGAGAACATATCCGGACAAAAGAAAGAGGCCCCCGAACAATCCGACCTGAAAACCCTCCGGGACAGAGAACGCCCCCAGGGAAGAGAAAGAAACGTTCTTTAAGAAAGCCAGGCAGGCCGCCACGCCCCACGGGAAAGGCATCAACAGAAACCTCTTGATCTCCTTCATCGTCTCTCCATTTCTGCTGTGATCATGTCCAGGGCCCTGGACGCTGTATGAAGCCCGAAGGCGGCGGTCACGGTCACCAGGCTGCCCAGGGGACGGCGTCCCGTCTCATCCCGATCCCCCTCTTCCTCACAGGACTCCGCGGGGACCTCGTCGGAATACACGCAGAGGATCCCCCGTCCCACGCCCCGCGCCTTGAGCTCTAGGCGAACCTTGCGCGCCAGGGGGCACCCTTTGGTCTCCATCAGATCCGCCGTGCGGATCCGGGAAGGATCGCACCGGCGGGCCGCGCCCATCGAGGAGACGACAGGAACCCCTCCCCTCCAGCCCGCTTCAAGGAGCGCCACCTTGACATCCACCCGGTCGATCGCATCGACCAGGACGTCCGGCTTCTCTGCAAGAAGGGTCCTGAGATTCGTCTCATCGACGAATTCAACCCGGGCCTCCACACGGATATCCGGCGAGATCCCCAGGATCCTTTCTCGCCCGGCCAGGACCTTGGGAACATCCAGGGTCCCTGTCACTGCCCAGGGATGCCGGTTGATGTTCGAAGGGATGATGCGGTCCCCGTCGATCAGAAGAAGGCGCCCCACCCCGCAGCGGGCCAGGGCCTCCGCGCAGGGGGCCCCCACTCCGCCGAGGCCCACGACCGCGACAAAGGCCGAACGCAGACGAGCCGACCTCTCCGGCCCCAGCAAGAGTTCAGTCCGTGAAAACCGATCCATTCTTTATGATCTCCGCGAGCGTGTCTTCAAAAGAAAGGCCCCGCCACCCGGCCAGGACCTCGTATCCCCGACGGAGAGATTCCCCGTAATCCCCGGGAGATCCCGGCTTGACCTGATAGGGAAAGTCCGTCTCAATAAGGACCTTCTCAAGGGGCACGCCTCTCACAAGGTCGCGGAAGCCTGCCTCCCCTTTTAAGAAGTCCCGCACAGAAAGGGACAGAAACCCGCCCATCCCCAGGACCTCCTCGGCGATCTCGCGGGACCCCTGAAAACAGTGCATCAAAAACCTCACCCCCGAGGCGTGTTCCCTGATGAGCGGGATCACGTCACTCCACGCCCGGACACAATGCACCGCGAACGGACGGTCATATTTCTTCGCCAGACGGATCTGCCGGACAAAGACCTCTTTCTGGACATCCATCCCGATGTTCTTCCGGGACTTGTCCAGGCCCATCTCACCGCAAAAGATGCGCGACGATGAAGAAAGATGCCTTTCAAGGGCCTCCCAATCCTGGTCAGAGACGGAATCCGAGAACCAGGGATGGATCCCGAGGAACGGAACGATATGGGGATCCGACCCGGCCAGGAAGAGCACACGGGACCAATCCGCGGGCGTGATCGCGCAGTTGAAGAAACGGACCGGACCCGACGATCTCAAAAAAGAGAGGAATGGCGGGATAAGGCTCTCCGGCTTAAGGTCCTGGATATGGATATGCGTGTCCTGCAGCATGAAAAAATAGGGACTGTCCCTATTTTTTAAAGATGGGCCTTGGCCCGACGGGACGGCCCCTTCATCTCAATGAAATGGATCGCCACATGATAGGAATGGCGCGTCTTCATCTGGACCCGAACGACCTGGGCGAACCCCTTAACGATGTCAATGATCCCGGACATGGTCACGTGGACCTCGACGACATCCCCGACCTTGTACGGCGTTTCGCTCAAGAAAAGGATCCCGGTGACGCTCATGTTCTTCGTCGAGGACAGGCTCCACTGCGCGAACTCCTTGCTGCGGCCGCGTTTGATGAGGCGGTGGCTGATCGCCACCACCCGGTCGGCGCGCGAGGCCCGACGGCGTTCGACCCCTTCCTTCTTCGGTGATGATATCTTTCTCGGCATGTTCCCTCCCGATCAATACGGATGCAGCATCTTTTTCGGATCCACGATCACGTCGAACTCGCCGGCGGTCACGGCCCCCGAGGACACGGCGACCTCGCGCAGGGTCTTTCTTTCCTGATGGGCCTGGCGGGCGATCTGGGCGGCCTTGTCATATCCGATCCGGGCGGCAAGCGCGGTCACCAGCATCAGGGAATTCTCGAGATGCTGGGCGATCCTCACCTCATCGGCCCGGATCCCGACGACACAGCGCCCCGCGAAGGTCTTCACGGCATCCGAAAGAAGACGGATGGACTGAAGCACGTTCGCGGCGATCAAGGGCTTGAAGACATTCAGCTCAAAGTTCCCCGACGCGCCGGCAAAGGCCGCGGCCGTGTCCAACCCCATCACCTGCACACAGACCATGGCCAGCGCCTCGCACTGGGTCGGATTGACCTTGCCCGGCATGATCGAGCTCCCAGGCTCGTTCTCGGGCAGCGAGATCTCTCCCAGACCGCACCGGGGCCCCGAGGCCAGCCAGCGGATATCATTGGCGATCTTGAGAAGGCTCCCCGCGACGGTTCTCAGCTGGGCGCTCAGCTCGACCAGCGCATCGTGCGCGGCCAGGGCCTCGAAGGTGTTGCGGCACGGGACAACAGGAAGGCCGGTCATCTGCGAGATCTTTTCAGAGACCCGGACGGAGAACTCCTTGTGGGTGTTCAACCCCGTCCCGACGGCAGTCGCACCGACGGCCAGTTCCCGCACGCGCCCCATCGCCCCTTCCACCCGCTCGAGGCCGTTGTGGACCTGCTGGACATACCCGGAGAATTCCTGGCCCAGGGTGAGCGGGGTCGCATCCATAAGGTGTGTGCGCCCGATCTTCACGACCCTCTCAAAGGCCTTCTGTTTCTCCTGAAGCGCCGCCTCCAGCGCGCGCAGCGCCGGGACGAACCGGTCCCTCATCTCCAGAAGAACGGCCACATGCATGGCCGTCGGAAAGATGTCATTGGAGGACTGCCCCTTGTTCACGTCGTCGTTGGGATGGACCGGGGACTTTCCGCCGCGGCTCCCGCCGAGGATCTCGTTCGCGCGGCCGGCCAGGACCTCGTTCATGTTCATGTTGGTCTGGGTGCCGCTGCCGGTCTGCCAGATGACAAGGGGGAACTCCTCGAAGAAACGACCGGCCAGGACCTCATCCGCGGCCTGCGCGATCGCCCCGGCCTTCCTGGTATCCAGTCCCCCCAGGTCCGCATTGGCCTGTGCGGCCGCCTTCTTCACGATCGCCAGGGCCCGGATCAGGGGCTCGGGCATGCGGTCCGTCCCGATCGGAAAGTTCTCGATGGAACGCACGGTCTGCGCCCCGTAGTATCTTTCGGACGGGACCTTGACCTCTCCCAGGCTATCTTTCTCGACGCGAAAACTCATCAAGACCTCTTCTCGATGGGGATGACCTTGGCACCGGCCATCTCGCCGATCACGTTCACGATATCCGAACCCGACGGGACGATGATCTTGGTATTGTCCTCGAACGCCTTTTCCATGGCCTGGAGCTTGCGAAGGAGCTGGGCGTTCCCCACGAAATACTTCTCGGCCGCCTCGTTCACCAGCTTGATGGCCTCGGCCTCGCCCTCGGCACGAAGGATGTTGGCCTGTTTGATCCCCTCCGCCTCCTTGATCTTCGCCCTCTTTTCCCCGTCGGCAGCGGTCTCGCGGGCGGTGGCGAAATCCACGGCCGCGATCTTCTCGTTCTCGGCCTTGACGACCTTGTTCATGGTCTCCTGAACATCCTTGGGAGGATCGATCTCCTTGAGCTCGGTCCGCACGATCTCGATGCCCCAGCTTCCGGTCTCCTCCCGGAGGACCTTGTGGAGTTCGGAATTGATCTTGCCACGCTCGCTGTTGGCGGATTTGAGGGTCAGGGTCCCGATGATGTTCCTGAGCGTCGTACGCGCCAGGTTCACGATCTGGAACTGATAGTTCTGGACATTGTAGACGCAGTTCTTGACGCTGTCCTCATCCGCCTTCACCTTGAAGTAGACCTGAGCATCGACCCGGGCGTTCAGGTTGTCATTGGTGATGATCTCCTGGGGATCGGCGTCGACCATCTGTTCGGTGACGTTCACCAGATACATGGATTCAACGACAGGGATGATCCAGTTGAACCCGGGCTGGGCGAAACGCGTGTAGCGCCCGAACCGCTCCACAAGTCCGCGATGCGTCGGGCGAACGATCCGGATGCCGTTAAAGAAAAAGAAGACCGCGACGATCAGGACCACCATAAGAGAGCTCATAACATCCTCCCCGATTAATTGTTCAAAAGATAATGCGACAGAAGCCGGACCCCGAAACCCGTGGCCCCGTGCCCGTAATACCAGCGGGAATCATTCTCGACGAATGCCGTTCCGGCGATATCCAGATGCACCCAAGGCGTCTTTCCGACGAACCTCCGGAGGAACTCGGCCCCCGAGATCGTGCCCGCGGCGCCCCTCACATTGCTGGTGTTCTTGATGTCCGCGATCTTGGATTTGATCGCGTCCTTGTACTCCGGATAGAGCGGCAGACGCCAGCAGCGGTCGTCCGTCGCCTCGGCGCTCTTGAGGACCTTCTGGGCCAAGGCATCATCGTTCGAGAGAAGCCCGGCATAATCATGCCCGAGGGCCACCACACAGGCCCCGGTCAGGGTCGCCAGATCAATGATGCGCCCCGGCTTGTAGACGGCACTCACATAAGACAGCACATCGGCAAGGACGAGGCGCCCTTCGGCATCCGTATTCCCGACCTCGACGGTGATCCCGGTATGCCCGCGGATCACATCCCCAGGCTTGTAGGCATTGGCATCGATCGCGTTCTCGGCGAGCCCCATCGCGAAGATCAGGTTCTTCCGCACCTTAAGATCGATCGCGGCCTTGAGGAGTCCCACGACCGCCGCCGCGCCGCTCATATCCTCGCGCATGGTCTCCATGTGCCCGGAAGGCTTCAGGTTGAGGCCCCCGCTGTCAAAGGTGAGCCCTTTCCCGACAAAGGCCGTGGCCGGCTCTCCCTTTTTCCCGCCGTTGTAGCGGACGATCACGACCCGCGGCTCCTTGTTGCTCCCCTGGTTCACGGCCAGGATCAGTCCCATTTTCCTGGCCGCAAGCTTCTTTCTGTCGAGGACCTCCAGAGAAATCCCCGCCTTGCCCTTCACCAGGGCGCGGACCTGCCGCTCGATATGGACGGGGGTCACGACATCCGCATTGTCATTGATGAGGTCCCGTGCCAGATTCGCGGCCCGCGCGATGAGAACCGCCTTCTGGGCCGCCTCGCGATGACGGGTCACAAGGATCACGCTCTTATCCTTCAGTGATGCATCGTCCTTGCGAGGGGTCACGTATTTCTTCCAGGCATATGTCCCCAGGACAAAGGCGTCGACGGCCGCGACGGCCTGAAGTTCGGTGTCCTGCGGAAAGACCACCTCGAGCGTTCTTTGCCTCTTGAGGGCCGGCGCCAAGAATCCCCGACGGAGATCGATCCGAAGGGATGTGGGGGTGATGTCCGGGGCCTTTCCGGTCCCCAAAAGAAGGACCGTCAGGCCTTCCAGGACCGTCGGGACCGCCTCTCCCCTTTTTCCCTCGAAAAGACCGGCCTTCACGATCCGGCCAACCTCGGCACTGATCGCCTTCGGCAGGAACGGGACCCGGCGGTCCCTGACCTGTTCCTCGGTGAGAACCAGAAGGGCTGCCCCCTTTTTGAATGTCGCCTTGTCAGAAATGGTCAGCACAAAGATCCTTTCTTCTCCTCAGCGCTTGTTGATCGGGACATAATCCCTCTTATGCGGCCCTACGTAGATCTGCCGCGGGCGGCCGATCCGGGTCCCGGGACTGTCCTTCATTTCTCGCCAGTGCGCGATCCATCCCGGCATGCGGCCGATGGCGAACATGACCGTGAACATGTTGCGGGGGATCCCCACGGCCTTGTAGATGATGCCGCTGTAGAAATCCACATTCGGATAGAGATTGCGGTCGACGAAATACGAGTCCTTGAGAACCTTCTCCTCAAGGCGCATCGCGATATCCAAAAGAGGATCGTGAATGCCCAGCTTGGCCAGGAGATCATGCGCGCATTCCTTGATGATCTTCGCCCGGGGGTCATAACTCTTGTAGACCCGATGCCCCACCCCCATCAGGCGGAAGGGATTCGTCTTGTCCTTGGCCCTTTCGAGACAATGATCGACATCCCCGCCGCCTTTGTGAATGGCCTCCAACATATCGATCACCGCCTCATTGGCCCCTCCGTGCAGAGGACCCCAGAGGGCGCAGATCCCGGAGGAGATGGAGGCAAAAAGATTGGACTGAGCGCTCCCCACGAGCCTGACAGTGGAGGTGGAACAGTTCTGCTCATGGTCCGCATGGAGGATCAGAAGCACCTTCACCGCCTTCACCACCTCGTCGTAGATCTTGTAGGCCCTTGTCGGGGAGGAGAACATCATATTGAGGAAGTTCGGCACATACTCAAGGTCATGCCGCGGATAGACAAAAGGCTCCCCGATCGATTTCTTGTAGGCAAAGGCCGCGATGGTCCGGATCTTGGACATCAGCTGCGCCGCGATCTGGTCGAACTCCTCGGGGTTCGGGTTCATCGTATCGATGTCCGGATAATAGGCCTCGAGAGAGCAGACCATGGAAGCGAGGATGGCCATGGGATGCGCGGTCGAGGGATATCCGTTGAAGAGATTCTTCATGTCCTCGTGGATCATGGAGTTCTCCGTGAAGGCCTCGGAAAAGGAACGGAGCTGTTCGGCATTGGGGAGTTCGCCGTAGATCAGAAGATAGGCGGTCTCAAGAAAGCTGGAACGTTCGGCCAGCTGTTCAATGGGATACCCCCGGTAGCGAAGGACCCCCTGCTCCCCGTCGAGGAATGTGATCGAGCTCAGACAGTTGGAGGTGTTGCCGAACCCCTGGTCGAAGGTCACATAATTGGACTGGGCCCTGAGCTTGGAGATATCAACGCCTTTTTCTCCCTCTGTCCCGGTGATCACGGGAAGGTCATAGGCGTTTCCGTCAACGATGAATTTCGCGGAGGACTGATCCATGTCGTTCTCCTGGCTTCAGGTTCAAAATGGAGGTGTATTATATTATGGCCCCGGGGAAGACGCAAGACGAAATCGCAGGGTTTTGCCCCTCATCTCCCGTCGGAGGATGCCTCCGGACATCCGGTCGCCTCAGCGAGAAGAGAGCGATAGGAACGAACCACGTCCCGGCTGATCGCCCTGATCTGGGGAAGGATCCCCAGAAAAACATCCACGATCCGGGGGTTGAAGTGGGAGCCGGACATCCTCTGGATCTCCCGTGCGGCCTTTTGAAAGCTCCAGGCCTTCTTGTAAGGCCTTTCGGAAGTGAGCGCATCGAACACATCACAGATCGCGCAGATCTGCCCCGGGAGGGGGATCTCCTCCCCTTTCAGTCCAAGGGGGTATCCGGTCCCGTCCCACCTCTCATGATGAGTGCGGGCAATGACCTCGGCCATCCTCAAGAAATCGGAGCTTCCGCCGGAAAGGATGTCCGCGCCAATCGCCGAATGCGTCCGCATGACCGCCTGTTCCTCGTCGTTCAGGCCGCCCTCCTTGAGCAGGATCCTGTCGGGGACCGCGATCTTTCCGACATCATGGAGCGGGGTGGTGTGAAGAATAAGCTCCGCCTCCTCCTTGTTCATCCCGAGCGCTAGGGCCAAGGCCTGGCAGTAGCGGCTCATCCGGATGATATGGATCCCCGTATCTGTATCCCGATATTCCGCGGCGAACCCCAGACGGCGGATCACATCCAGACGGCTCTGATAAAGTTCCGAGGTCCGCTCCTGGACCAGACGTTCGAGCCCCCGGTTCTTTTCCTGCACATCCTTGTTCAGGAGGGACGTTTCGATCAGATTCCTCGCCCTCAAAAGGACCTCGGTCCGCTTGTAGGGCTTCTGGACGAAATCCTTTGCCCCCGATGAGAGCGCGCGCAACCGGACCTGTTCATCCATATCCGCAGAGATGACAAGGATCGGGAGATAATCGTCGGGGAAGGCCTCACGGAGCCGCTTCATCACCTCAAAGCCGTGGATCCGGGGAAGATGAAGGTCCAGAAGAAGAAGGTCGGGCCTAAACGCGCGGAAGATCCCGACGATCCTCCCCGCGTGAGGGATGGCCCTGAGGTTCTGGAATCCGGCCCCGACGAGGATGTTCTTCAGGAGCATCCGGCTGGTCCGGTCATCCTCGACGATCAGGATCCTGGCATTGAGAATCTGTTCTGATGAGATCATGAAAAGCGTTTCTTGTTCCAGCCCACGGGATCAATTTGATAATAGCAGACACACCGCCCCGAAGAAAGGCCCGTCAGAGATTTTTCTTCTCTCCCGCGTAAAGCACGGCAGTACCCCAGAGCAGGTCCTCACGCGCCAAAATCGAGAACCCGGTCTGGGCGATCATCCGCCCCAGACGCCCGGCCTCGGGAAAGGCCATGATCGTCCGGTGAAGATATCTGTAGGCGGGAAGATCGCCGGTCATGAGGAACCCGAGGCCCGGGAGGAGATGCGCGACATAAAAATAATGGACCTGACGGAAGACCGGGAACGGGGGACGCGAAAACTCGAGAACCATCAGACGCCCGGAAGGCCTAAGGACGCGCCAGGCTTCCGAAAGGGCCCGGACGGGATGCGGCATATTGCGAAGTCCGAAGGCGACCGTGACCACATCAAAGGATCCATCGGAGAACGGCAATCTCTGGGCATCCGCGGACACGAAGGCCGCCCGGGACAAGAGGCCTCTTCTCTCCGCTTTCCGACGGGCAACGGCCAGCATCCCCTCCGCCGGGTCGATCCCGACGACCCCGGACACCCGGGGATACCGCAAGAGATCAAGGGCCACATCCCCTGTCCCTGTGGCCAGATCCAGGCACCGCAACCCCTTTGCGGAGGGGAGATGCCCCCCCACCCTCCTTTTCCAGGAGCCGTTCAGTCCAAAAGAAACGACCGCATTGACGCGGTCGTATCTCAGGGCAATGGCATTGAAAAGTTCCGGTGAATGCTCCTTCCGGGCGGGATCAACCATGCGGATCAGCCATCCTCTGCGAGGAACCGTTCCGCATCCAGAGCCGCCGCGCATCCGGACCCCGCGGCCGTAATGGCCTGACGGTATTTTCTGTCCTGCACATCTCCACAGGCAAAGACCCCATCAATATTGGTCCGAGCCGATCCCGGAACTGTGCGGATGTACCCGGTCTCATCAAGATCCAACTGCCCACCGAGAAAGGCCGTGTTGGGAACATGTCCGATCGCGTAAAAAAGTCCGCCGCACTCGATCGTTCTCTCGACAGCGGTCTTCACATCCTGGACCTTGAGACCGGTCAGCATCTTCTCTCCCAACGCCTCGAGGGGAACCGTGCTCCAGGCCATCTCGATCTTGGGATTGGACAGGGCGCGCGTCTGCATGGCCTTGGAGGCCCGGAGCTCGTCCCGCCGGTGCATCAGGATGACCTTTGAGGCATATTTTGTGAGATGGGTCGCCTCCTCAACGGCGGAATCCCCGCCGCCGACAACGACCAGGACCTTGTTCCGAAAAAGAGGGAGCGCCCCGTCGCAGACCGCGCATGCCGAGATCCCGCGCTGCCAGAGCCTCTCCTCGCCCGCAATCCCCAGACGACGGGCGGTGGCCCCCGTTGCCACGATGAGGGCCTTTGTCTCGACGCTCTCCCCGCCTTCAAGGACCACAGAAAAAGGCCGCCCACCAAGGCGCACAGTCTCGACGGTCTCGGTCCTGATGCGGGCCCCGTGCTTTTCCGACTGGACGCGCATACGCATCATCAGCTCAGACCCCGCGATCCCATCGGGGAATCCTGGAAAGTTCTCCACTTCGGTCGTGGTCGTGAGCTGTCCGCCGGCCGCGATCCCTCCGGCCATCATGCCCTCGAACATCAGAGGCCGCAAATTCGCACGCGCACAGTAGATCGCAGCCGTGTGTCCCGCAGGCCCTGAACCGATGATCACCACATCTTCCATGAACCCTCCTTCACTTACAAAAAGGCCTCAGGTCCTTCTGATCCTTGATCCTGACCTTAGGGTGCTCCACCTTGAGAAGATCCTCCAAGGGAACTTCAGACCGGATCGAAAATCCCAGGTCCCGGACTATCGCCAGGGTCTCGCGGTCCGCGCCCCCCTGGGCGTTCAGGTATCCGCCGAGAAAAAGCGAGTTCGCAACATAAAGCCCCAAAGGCTGCAGGCTCCTCAAATGACGTTCACGGCCAGCGGCCATCCGGATCTCTGTCCGGGGGTTCATCAAACGAAAAAGACACAGGACCCGCAGACAGTATTCCGGGGTCAGGGCCCCGGGATCCTTGAGCGCCACCCCCTCGAGAGGGATGAAAAAATTGACAGGGATCGAATCCGCCCCGAGCGCGCCCAAATCCTTGGCCATCTGGAAAACATCCTCTTTCGTCTCCCCCATCCCGACGATCACGCCCGAGCAGACGGCGAGCCCTGCGGCCTTGGCCGCACGGACCGTTTGGACCCTTTCCTCGTATGTATGGGAGGAACAGATCTCGGAATAATAACTTGAGGAGGTGTTGAGATTGTGATTAAGCCGGTCAAGCCCCGCCGCCCTAAGACGTCGGGCCTGCTCCGACGTCACCCTTCCGGGCGAGACACAGACCTCCAGGGGCCAACGCTCCTTGATCGTCCTGACCAGTCCCATGAGATGTTCCACTCTCTCATCCGACGGTTCGGATCCGGCAAAGACCATACAGTAACGGAAGGCCCCGCGCTCATGCGCGGCCCTGGCCTCGGCCAGAATCTCCTCATCGCTCTTGAGCGCATAGACCTCGATCGATGCCGATGAAGATGCGGACTGGGCACAGTAGCGGCAATCCTCAGGACACCGTCCGTTCTCGGCATTATTAAGGATATGGATCAGGACCTCACGGCCAAAATGGCGGAACCGGATCCCGGCGGACAGGTCCAGAAGCGACAAAAGAGGGATCCCTTCGCAGGACAGGACCGCCAAGGCCTGTTCCCTGGTGATCCCCGTTCCCGAATCGAGAGCACTTTTGATCTGTGAGATGTCGATGGATATGGCCATGATTTTCCGCAGCATTCTATTACAAAAAATACCGCCGGGCAAACGATAAGAGAGGGGAAATAAAAGTTGCTTTTAAAAGGTTTTGCCCTATATTGG
>JAAYZZ010000164.1 GCA_012514595.1 Elusimicrobiota bacterium | reverse complement strand
GGAGATAGTCCTGGGCGAGAAGATCCCGCCCCATTTCGGTCAGACCAAAGGTGTCGGAGATGATCCGGTCGCCTTCATAGGGAGACAGGTTGACCCACTGCTCCTTGTCTGGGACCGCAAGGGAGGCCAGAAAATATTTGATGAGTTTCTTATACTCATCTGATTTCTCCTCCTCCTGAAGCGGGCTGTCGCCGCGGTAGATGATGAAATCGAACTTGAAGGGGTCCATGGGATCGATCGCCATGCCGCGCAAATGGGCGGGATGAAACACGGAAGACACTCCCACCGCAACCCCGGGCTCGGGCATGAGTCCCACCGCGCTCAAGGTCTGCGCAAATCCCTGGGGCGGGGTCACACAGCTGAGGATAAAGGCGACCAGCGCCAGAATGGATGTGATCTTTTTCATAACGGCCTCCTTTCGGGCCAATAACAGAAAGCTCTGCAAAAAACCTGTGGAACCGCACAAATCCACCATCATAAGTATTGCCCCCCTATATACGGAAAACAAGGTCCGGCAGGATTTTTAGGGAAAACGGTTCCTCAAAAAGACCTTTTATCCACGAACAAAAGAGACGAAGGAATAAGGAGTTAAGACCCAAAAATAACGAGGAAAATGTCGGATCCCAGAAACCCAAAAAATTCTTTGACCGAGAAAATAATTACGCCAGAACCCTTCCCAAAAAGACAGCGGGCGGCTTCCTCAAGCCGCCCGCAGGTTAGGAACTCTCCGGTGATCAAGGGCCCCTAGGCAGGGCCGAACGATCACGAGGAGAGAACATGGGTCTTCCAAGTGATCCGGATCCTCAGACCATGACAATAATCCACGCGGTAAATGAACCTCTTCTGCTTCATGTAGACCGTGCCCTTCACGCGGAACCGGAACGCCTCGGCATGGTCCCGGGTGTCAATATACTTGTTGATGTGGATCTCGGGCTGCGGAAGCTCCCCGGGGACCTCGTCCACCCGGCTCACAAGATAAATGAAGTTCTTGGTGATCCGGTTCTCGGTCTCGGCCTCATGGATGGCCTCTTGGACCGACACGATGCGCCCCCTGCTTTTGAACAGATCGCGCTTTTTGTAGACCAGATCCTTCATAAGACGACTCCTTCCACCTGACAGTGCAAGTATGTCATCCCCTGAAAGGCAAAACAAGGCCTCCAGGGCCTTTTCGGGAAAAGGCTTTCCTGGGGGATCTCCGTCGAGAAACTGTCCGAAGACTACTTGCGGGACGCGGGATGGAAGGGGATCGGGACCTGCGGTTCCTGACCGGTCATGAGACGCTGGATATTGGGGCGATGTCGAAAGATGACAAAGATCCCGAACAGAATGGCAAGGAATGTCACCTGAAAGGGCGCCATGAACACGACCACCAGGACCGGCAACAGAAGTCCGGCGACAATAGACGCCACAGACACATAGGCGGTGCATAAGAAAACGGCCAGCCAGCCCAGGACCGTGAGAAGCACCGCGATGCGAAGCGGCGGGATCACGATCGAAAGACCGATGAGGACGCCGAGACTCGTGGCCACGCCCTTGCCCCCTTTGAAATTCAGGAAGCAGGTCCAGTTGTGCCCGCACACGGCCGCGACAGCCGACAGGATCCGGCCGTTGACATCCGGGCTCAAAAGCCCGGCGACGAAAACAACGGGAAGGACTCCTTTGAGGATATCCAGAAAAAGCACGGTGAAACCCAGGGCCTTTCCGAGGACCCTGACCGCGTTGGTGGCCCCGATATTCTTCGAACCGTGCTCGCGGATATCGATCCCCCGAAAGACCTTTCCGAAAATAAAGGCCGTGGGAATGGAGCCAATGAGATAACTGAGGGCGACGGTGAGAAGAATAAGAAAGATGGACATAACTATCCCTTCAATAAGGCACTAGGCATCGAAAAGGCCAGAGCCCCGTGTCGAGCGCCCTTTTAAATGCTCAACTCACTCCGGCACAACCTCCAGCCTCACTCCCGTCTCGGGATCAAACTCCAGGTCTCCGCTGTAATGTTTTCCCGTGACAGGAGAATATTTCATGACGGGTTTCTTGTCCCCTACCCCGAGGATCTTCTCGGCGGCAGAACGGGATTCGCGATTCTGGTAAATATCGACCGCAACGGCCTGAAGACCCCGGTCCGTCGGAGTGACGGCGGCGGCGGAGCGCGTCGTCGCGCAACCGGAGAAAAAAGGGACAAGGGACAAGGAACAAGGGGCAAGGAGAAAAGAAAAAAGAACACAGAAAGAAAACCCTTTTTTTCTCAAGGCTCTTCCCTGTGCCCTCTCCCCTGTCCCCTGTCCCTTTATTTGATCCACCCGATCCTCCTCGCCGGCCAGAACAGGCTCTCGGCCTTTCC
>JAAYZZ010000163.1 GCA_012514595.1 Elusimicrobiota bacterium | reverse complement strand
TGCTGCGGGCCAAAGGGGACATTTATCTTTCCGTCGATCCTGTGGTCCGGGAGAGGCCCATCGTCGAGTTCGCTAAGCGTATGCGGGTGGACGGTCTCGAAAAGTTCAACTGCCGGACCGTATTCTCGAGCATCACGTTCCACCTCGACAAGGGACACCTCGAACATGGACAGGCCGTCGGAGCGCTCGTTGTCTACATCCCGGTCGATTATCTCCCGCGGCTCATGTGGCTCATGGAGTACGGCCGCATTAATGAGGATGACGATGATGTGATCATGGATGCCTGCGGGACCGTGACGAATCTCATCGCTGGGTATTTCGTCAAGGAGCTCTCCGGTCACGGATATATTTTCTTGGAGATGTCGCATTTCGAGAGTTTCATCAATACGGCGGTCAACGGCATCAACTTTTCTCCGGAGCAGGACGTGAAACACGAGATCTCTTTCGAGATTAAGGGAGACAAACAGATCGTTGTGGAATTGACCATGGGGCCCATCCCGCGGTATTAGGACAAAGGTGAACCATGGCTAAGAAGATCCTCATTGCGGATGACGACCGGACGCTCGTCAAACTTCTGGAGGCGACCCTCCAGGATGCCGGATACGAGACCGTCGTGGCCTACGACGGGGAAGAGGCGCTCGGCAAGATATCTGCGGAGCGGCCCGATCTTTTGATCCTGGATGTCGATATGCCGAAGCTCAACGGCTATTCGTTCCTTTTCGAGATGAGAGCGCTCGAAGAACGGGCCCCGATCCCCGTCATGGTCCTGACCTGTAAAGAAGGGATGGCCGACATCTTCAAGGCCGAGGGCGTGAAAGAATATCTCATCAAGCCCGTGGGCGTGAAGGATCTCCTGGAGAGGGTCCGTCGTCATATATAATATCCTTTAGACCGTACGAAAGAGTTCCCATGCCGCGCGCAAAGATCCTGGTCACGGTCCTTCTTTCCTTTCTTGTCATCGGAGGCGTGAGCATTGTCAAGGTCCTGAGAACGCCGGGGACGATCGAGGGCCCCTTGAGCGGCCCCGGGGATAGGGCGCATACCCGGCTTTTGGGGGACCCGGCGGCCCCTGTGAGGGTCGTGGCGTTCACGGATTTCCAGTGTCCGGCCTGTGCCCAGGCCGCCGAGGTCGTGAAGATCCTTTTCGTAAGGCTCCCCGGCGTCTTTTCGTTCGAGTTCCGATATTATCCTTTTCCGATGCATTTTTTCTCCCGACGGGCTTCGGTTTATGCGGAGTGCATGGCGGCCCAGAAACTTTTCTGGCCGTTCCATGATGTGCTTTTCCGCAGTCAGATGAGCTGGGGGCGGATGGAGGTCGTGGACCCGTATTTTACGGACCTGGCCGTATCGCTCGGCGCGGACGGGGTGGCCCTGAAGGCGTGCGTGAACAGCGGGGTCCCGGAGAAGGCGATCGACCAGGATCTCGGCGAGGGGCGTGTTCGCGGGGTGCGTGCGACCCCCACCTTCTTCGTGAACGGGAAGATGGTCGTCGGTGTCCATGATCTCGAGCGGGAGATCCGCCGCGCCCGGGGGGAGGATTTCTTATGAACAGGGTCCTTTTTCTTGTCCGGGTCGTCTTGGGCCTTGTCTTCGTTGTCTCCGGTCTTGAGAAGGCCCTTTCTCCGTATGAGAATTTTCTTTATGTGATCCAGAGTTATGACGTCCTCCCGAAGACCCTGGAGCCGGGGGCCGCGTTCCTTTTTCCGTGGTGTGAACTTTTAACCGGCCTTTTTGTTCTCCTCGGGCTCTGGACCTCCGTCGGGCTCAGGATGGTGATGCTCTTTTCGACACTTTTCCTGGGGGTTGTGGGCCAGGCGATCGTGCGGGAACTCTCCATAACTGATTGCGGGTGTTTCGGGAGTCTTGTCCAACTGCCCCTCCATGCCGTGATCTTTTTGGATGCATCGCTTCTGATCGGCGCGGCCGTATGTTTGAAGGACCTGAAGGCGGCCCGTCGTTGGAGCCTCGACGGTCTTTTTGCGCGGGATGGGAAATGAAGGGCGTCTTTTTTTTCTTTCTGTGTGTGCTCATGATACAGGGTCATCCTTCTTATGGCGAAGAGCCTGTGAAGCCGGCACGACTGGCGGGTTCCTGGTATCCGTCGGAAAGAGGGGAACTGTCGGCCATGGTCGACGGGTTTCTCAAGGGAGCGCCGGCGCCTTCAGACGAGGAGATCGGTGTCGTGATCTCTCCCCATGCCGGGCTCATCTTTTCCGGGGCGGTCGCGGCGTCCGGTCTTTCCGTCGCGAGCGGCCGCGAGATCTGGACCGTTGTCATCCTCGCACCGACCCATACGATGTCTTTTTCCGGGGCCGCGGTCTGGGCCTCGGGGACCTTCGAAACGCCCCTGGGCCGGGTCGAGGTCGACGGGGACCTGGCCGCGAGGATCCTGTCCTTTGATCCGTCCTTTGTCTTCCGCCGGGATGTCTTTGAGGGGACTTCAGGGCGTCCCGAGAATTCCGTCGAGACACAGGTCCCTTTTATCCAGAAGATCTTTCCGAAGGCGCGGATCGTTCCCGTGATTATGGGCTATCCGCCGGATGGGGAGACCATCCAGAGGATGTCGGATGCGCTCGTGGCCGCGATCGGGGACCGGCGGGATGTCCTGGTCAATGTCAGCGTGGACCAGTCGCATTTTCATCCGGACCTCGAGGCGCGAGAGATCGACCAGCGCGGGATCCAGGCCATCGAGGCCATGGACATCCAGGGTTTCTTCGATGGGCATGCCTCGGGTCAGATGGAGGTCGACGGATTCCATGTCGTTGCGACCGCGATGCGTTATGCCCAGCGGGCCGGATATCCCAAAGCCCGCCTGGTCCGTTACGCGACCTCGGCGGACGTGACAGGGGATAAAAGCAGTGTGGTGGGATATGCCTCGATCGTCTTTTCGCGCGATCCTGACCGGGCGCCTTCTGCCCTGAGCGAGGCGCAGAAAGAGGAGCTTCTTCGGACTGCGCGGAGAACCGTCGAGACTTTTGTGCGGACCGGGGAGGCGCCGCCCGCCGTATCCGATGATCCCCGGCTCCAGGTTCGCGAGGGAGCCTTTGTGACCCTTCACAAAAAGGGGCAGCTGCGCGGGTGTATCGGATTGATCCAGGGCGATCGGCCCCTGGTCGAGACAGTTCGGGATATGGCCATCGCGGCCGCCTCGTCGGATCCTCGGTTCGATCCGGTCCGTCCGGATGAGCTGGGGGATATCGATCTCGAGATCTCTGTGCTATCGGTGCCGCGCGTCGTGCGGGGGGCGGAAGAGATCGAGCTCGGGCGTCACGGCGTGATCGTGAGCCGCGGTCCTTTTCACCGGGGGGTATTCCTCCCGCAGGTGGCGACCGAGACGGGCTGGGGCAAGGAGGAATTTCTTTCGCAGTTGTGTTCGCAGAAGGCCGGGTTGTCCCCGCAGGCCTGGAGGGAGGCCGGGACCATTCTCGAGGTCTTTACGGCGGATGTGTTCTCAGAGAAGAAATAACAGTCGGGAAAGGAAGGATCATGGCAGCTAAAGGGAAGAAAAAGACAGCGAAGAGGGCGGAGGCCGGACAGAAGTCGGGCTTTCTCTCCGACCGCCAGAGAAAAGTGCTTTTGTTGGTGGTCCTCGTGATGGTCGCGCTTGTGCCCATCATCGATGTGCTGCGTTGCCGTTCGGCATGCCTTCCGACGATCAAGACGCCCTATCCGGAGATCGCCTGCGGCTATAAATGCCCCTGGCCCTGGCAGGGCAGGAAGTGAACGGCCTTTTTTGATAGCGGAGGAGAGGGGTTGAGGAAAACCGCAGGCAGGGTCCCATGACAAGAGAGACGAAGAGGATCTGGGCCTGTGTCCTTCTCATCATCGGGATCGGGCTCCTGGCGCTTTATAGCGCGACCTATCAGAACGTCCGTGTCTCGTCGCAGCATTTTTTCAGCCAGGTATTCTTTGCGGTCCTGGGGATCGCGCTCATGGGTCTTGTGAGCCGTGTCCCGTACCGTTTTTTTTATGATGCGGCTTATGTCCTTTACGGGGCATGTGCCGTCCTGCTCTTGGTGGTTCTTGTCGCCGGGCATTCGGCGTTGGGGGCGACACGCTGGTTCACGCTGGCCGGGATCCGTTTCCAGCCTTCCGAGCTGACCAAGGTCGCGGTCATCTTTCTTCTGGCGAGGTATTTCAGTTCCCGGCATCCGCGCCTCTCGTTCGATGTCCGGGGTTCTGCCCAGGCGCTTCTGCAGGACCTGGTCTATCCCGGTCTCCTGACCGGAGGGGCGTTCCTCCTGATCTTTCTTCAGCCGGACCTGGGGACGGCCCTTCTCGTCTTCGGGATCTTTGTGGTGATGCTTTACGCGAGCGGGATCCGGCATCGTGTGTTCTGGGTCTTCCTCGGGCTTTGTCTGGCGTTCATTCCCGTCGGCCTCTCGTTCCTGAAGCCGTATCAGAAATCCAGGCTTTTGGTCTTTCTGAACCCGAATATCGATCCCATGGGGGCCGGCTACACGATCATCCAGTCGCGGATCGCGATCGGTTCCGGGCAGATCTTCGGCAAGGGATGGCTCGCCGGGACCCAGAACCAGCTCAATTTTTTGCCCGAGCGGCACACGGATTTCATTTTTCCGGTCATCGGCGAAGAATGGGGCTTTCTGGGAGGGGCGTTCCTCCTGTTCTGTTATTTTGTCCTGATTCATTCGGGCCTGATCGTGGCCTCACGGATGAAGGACCGCTTCGGCTACCTGCTGGCCGTGGGGATCGTCACCATTCTGTCGCTTCAGGTCATCATCAACATGGGAATGACGATGGGGGCGAGTCCCGTGGTGGGGATTACCCTGCCTTTTGTCAGTTACGGAGGGACTTCTTTTCTTGTTTCCTCCCTGATGGTGGGGATCCTTTTGGGCATGGGCCGTCGCCGTCCTGTTTAGGGAGGCGTGGAATCCGTTCATTGTGTTGACACAAAATATTTATTTCAGTAAATTGGATGTAATATTAATAAAAAAGAGGACACATGCGTCTTGAACGGGCCTCTGGAAAACACCTTGGCGAACTCCTGATCGAGCAGGGGCTGATCACCCGTGCCCAGCTTGAGGAGGCCCTCCTGGAACAGAAGGGCCGTCCGGGGGTCCTGATCGGCCGTATCCTCGTCGAGAAAGGGACGGCGACCGAGGAGAACATCGCCCAGGCCCTCACCTGCCAATACGGATTTCCCTACCTGCCTCTGGCCAGTTATGAGATCGATACCGAAGTGGTGCGCGCCGTTCCGGCCAATCTGTGCGAACGGTTCTGCCTGATGCCGATCGACAAGATCGGAAAAAGCCTGACGCTGACGATGGCCAATCCTCTGAATACCCAGGCCATCGATGATGTGGAACTGATCACCGGATGCGTGGTCCAGTCCTTTGTCAGCACGGAGACCGACATCCGCAACGCCATCAAGAAATACTACGGTCAGGCCTGATGTCCCAGATCACAGAACGAATCAGAGCGATCCTTGTCCGCGAGAAGGTCCTCAGACCCGAGGACCTGGATGCCGCGCTGGAGAAGCAGTCCCAGAAGGGCGGCAGTCTGGGCGACATTCTCGTGCGCCGGGGCCTGATCGACGGGGACCAGTTGACCTCGCTCTTGAGCGAGGGGCTGGGGCTTCCGGTGATGAACATCACGCGTCTGAAGATCGATCCGGCCATCATCGAAACCCTGCCGCTGGACGTGCTCAAGAAATATCAGGTCCTTCCTATCGCACGCCTGGGGGAACAACTGACGCTCGCCATGGCCGATCCTCTGAATGTTTTTGTCATCGACAACGTCAAGGCCCTGACAGGGCTTGTGATCATGCCGGTCATCGCGCGCGCCGGGGATATAGCGGATGTGATCGAGCAGCATGCTTCGCGTTCCTCGGGAGATGATCTGAAGGAGATCATCAAGGACATCAAGGACGCGGAGGATGTCGAGTTCGTTGCCGAGACGGGATCGGAGATGGGGGCCCGCGAGATCGAACAGGTCACCCAGGAGGCCCCGATCATCCGGCTCACCAACACCATCATCCGCCAGGCCGTGACCGCGCACGCCAGCGACGTTTTTATCGAGCCGCTCGAGAACAATCTGAGGATCCGTTATCGGGTCGACGGGATGCTGCGAGAGATCGATCGGATGGCCAAGGTCCTGCATTTTCCGATCGTATCCCGGATCAAGGTCATTTCGAATCTGGACATCTCCGAGCATCGGCTTCCGCAGGACGGACGATTCCGTTCTGTTGTCGACGGGGGAAAGGAAGTGGATTTCCGCGTGAGCGTCCTTCCGACCGTCTTCGGCGAGAAGGTGGTCCTGCGTGTCCTGGACAAGAATCCCGAGACGGTTGATGTGGACAGGCTGGGCTTCGCGCCGGCCAATCTGGCGAAGCTCAAGGAGTGCGCCCATCGGCCTCACGGGATGATCCTGGTCTGCGGTCCGACGGGGAGCGGAAAGACCACGACGCTCTATTCGGTCCTCAGGCACATCGACTCTCCCGAGAAGAACATCATCACTGTCGAGGACCCCGTCGAGTATCAGATGAAAGGGATCAACCAGGTGAATGTGCGTTATGAGGTCGGGCTCACCTTCACGTCGACGCTCCGTTCGATCCTTCGGCAGGACCCGGACATCATCATGATCGGCGAGATCCGTGACTCCGAAACGCTGGACATCGGGGTGAAGGCGGCCCTAACAGGGCATCTGGTCCTCAGTTCGCTTCACACGACGACAGCGGCCGGGTCCGTTGTCCGTATGGTGAACATGGGGATCGAACCGTTCTTGATCTGTTCGTCCGTGAACTGTTTTGTCGCCCAGAGGCTGGTGCGGAGGATCTGCCCGCGCTGTCGGGAGGAGTATGCGATCCCCGATGCGCTCTATAAAAAGTTATCCGTGGCGCGGATCATTCCGGGGAAGGACCGGATGTTCTTCCGCGGGCGGGGATGCGAGGCGTGTCAGAAGACAGGGTATGGCGGACGCGTCGGGATCCATGAGGTGATGGTCCTGACCCCGACGGTGAGACGCCAGATTCTCGGGCGGGTCGGGGAGCTCGAGATCAAGGCCGTGGGGCGTCGGGAAGGGATGCGGACGATGAGGGAGGATGCGCTGGAGAAGGCCGCGCAGGGGCTCACAACGCTGGAGGAGGTCGTGCGCGTGACGGCGGCGGACGAGGATTGATGCGGGACATTTATGCAAAGTATCCGTGAAAAGGTCATAGAGCTTCTTTTGCAGATGCCGGAGGTGACGCGCGCCGACATTGAGGCGGCGGAGGCCTTCCAGCAGGCCAAAGGATTGTCCTTCTCCGAGGCCCTGGTCCGCCGGGGGCTGATCACGGCCGAGGACCTGATGC